>JAQWFN010000079.1 GCA_029238785.1 Flavobacteriales bacterium
ATGTACAAATCATCTGGGTTCCCCGGATCAGTATCATCTAAGAGCCCATAAATTGCAGACAGACGATCGTCTTCATTCTCTACATTCACATATACTCTATAGGTGGCATATCCGTCCAAGTTGGTTGATCCAATTGTTCCATAATACGCCTGCACCATCTCAATTGAAATGTCGGTTATCTGTGCTAAAGCGAAAGTCGAAATGCACATTGCAAATGCACAAAGGATTAACTTTTTCATCATCATAGTTTCTTTTTCAAGACGAATAATAGGGTCTTGGAGCACTCAAAAATACCAAACCCTTTATAAAGTATCGCTTTTCGCAGCAAAAAAGTTGTTTGATTTAGATTTGAAATCGTCTGTGAAAATAGAATATTTGCATGACATTTATGCAAGATCAACCTACTCCCTTTGAAGCATCTTGGATTCTTTGGCAAGATGATGATTATCTAGCCGCTTGGAAGCCTAACCATTTATTGGTTCACAAGACGCATTTGGATTTTTATACCAAAGACAGTTTGCGCGACCGTATTCAGCTAGAAACTGGAGAAGCATGGGAGCCTTGTCATCGATTAGACAAGCCCACCTCTGGTATTGTTTTGTTCGCCAAAGGAAAAGAAGTGCTTCATGATGTTCAAAAACAATTTATCGAAATGAGCATTAAAAAGCGTTACTTGGCCCTAATGAGGGGTTTTGTTCCCGAGTGTGTTGAAAATGAGCGACCACTAAGGGCAGAAAATGAGCTCGAAGAAAAAAGTGCTCATACCATTTTCGAACAATTGGCTTCAATTGAACTCCCATGGTCTGTTGGGAAATACCCTCATTCTCGATATAGCCTTGTGAATGTTTATCCTCAAACCGGTCGATATCATCAAATTCGTCAACATGCGGCTCAACTGAGGCATCCCATTATAGGAGATCATCGCCATGGTGACGTGAAGCACAATAGTTATTTCAAGACACATTTCACCCCAGGAGCATTATACTTACACGCATATCAACTTGAATTTAAACACCACAATGGAAGCACGAAAAGCATCTCAGCACCACTCCCTTACTTTTGGACCCCGTTTTTCGAAGGTGCCGGCTGGATTGATCGTTTTGACTTTAAGTTTAACCCTTCTGGCTTCTTGTCACCAGAATAGAACTTACGCTCCCCTGTCTTTTCAAGAAGCAAGAACTAGCCCTGCTCCTGACTATTCAGAATTAAGCTCTTGGGCTGCCCACCCATTGGTTAAAGATTTGAGCGACAGTCTGCCAAATGGTATTGAGCACCAAAATATTGAGCAAAGTGTTGATGTCTTTTTCATTCATCCTACAACCTTTTTAGAGAAGTCAGAACAATGGAATGCAGACTTAGAAGATCCTTCTATTAATTTATGGACTGACGAAGGTCCGATTAAACATCAAGCTTCCGTATTTAATGATGTCGCAATGGTTTATGCTCCTCGATATCGCCAAGCCCACCTCAAGAGTTACTTTACTTCTCCAGAAGATGCTCGCTTGGCTTTTGACCTCGCTTATGATGATGTTTCTAAGGCTTTTGAATATTTTTTGAGCATTCGAGAGCCCGATCGTCCGTTTATTCTTGCTTCTCATTCTCAAGGAACTACTCATGGAATCAGACTTATTCAAGATTATCTTGACGGAACACCGCTCAGCAAAAATATGCTTGCGGCATATTTGATTGGAATGACTGTTTTACCAGAAATGTTTGAGCATTGCAAAGCTTGTGAAGATTGGGAGGATAACTCTTGTTACATTACTTGGATGACTTACGACCGCGGTTATCACCCTAGTTTTTATAAAGATAAGATGAACGAGATTGTGGTATTCAACCCCATTCTTGGAAATATCAGCGATGCTGAAAACGATAAAATGCAGCATTTAGGAATCGTCAACAAATCATTTCAACTGAAATATCGAGGGAGCATTCTTGCACAGCAAAAAGATGGACTCCTTTGGATACGAAAGCCTCGGGTACCTTTTGGTTTTTTAATGAGTAAAAACAACTGGCATATAGCCGATTACAATTTGTTTTACGAAAACATAAGGAAAGGATTACAGATACAAGTAAATCACTTCTTTGTTCAAAAAAGAGATTAAAAAGATGTAAATTGTGCTCTTGTGACTTAACCAAAATTACACAAATGAAGCATACTCTATCTTTGATAGGTCTAATGATAGGCCTTTTCTGCGGTGTTGAAACTTACGCTCAAAACGCAATTGAACTTAACTTAAGCACCGACTGTTGGGGTGGCGAGGTGAGTTGGAATATAACAGACAACAACGGAACTCAAGTTGCCAGTTCAGCGGGAACCACTTATGGGAATTCTCAGACCTACCTTATACCTTTAGATCTTCCAAACGGATGTTATTCATTTAACATTTCAGATTCATACGGTGATGGAATGTTTGGTTCTCAATATGGATCTTGTTCTGTTGATGGTAATTACGCTATTCTAGACGCCGCGAGTAATGTTTTGGTTCAAATGACTGCTCCAAACGCTAACTTTGGCTCTGGAACTTCACATGATTTTGTTCTTCCTATTGATGGAGGGGCTGATGGATGTACTGATCCGCTTGCCCAGAATTATAATTCCTGCGCCACAAATGATGATGGATCTTGTACTTACGAGCCGGTTGTAGCGAGCTTCAATGTTAACTTAGGTTCCGGTTGTGCAGGAAGTACGTTCGACCTAGAAGACACTTCAACGGGAACTCCTACGTCATGGTCTTGGGATCTACCGGGGAGCAATATTGGAAGTTCTAGCGAGCAAAACCCAGTACTTTCTTATGCTACTGCTGGTGAGTACACCATAACACTTACTGCAACGAACGATAATGGGAGTATTGATGTAAGTAGTCAAACGGTAAGTATTACCGATGGGATGATGATTGACATCCAAATCGTGGCAGACAACTACCCTGCTGAAACATCTTGGGAATTGGCGAATGAAGCTGGTGATATTATTGCTAGCGGAGGTTCCACTGGAGGCAGCTACTGCATCGCTGATGAATGTCACCGCTTTACCATGTACGATACTTTTGGTGACGGAATTTGCTGTCAGTACGGTCAAGGTTCTTTCACCATTTTAATTGATGGTGTTGAAGTAGCTACAGGAGGTGAATTTGGCGATAGCCAAACGGTGAATGTCAACTGTCCTCCAGGAATTGATTGTAACAACGCGATTGCTATTGATCTAGGAGAACACACCACACCTTTTGCAAACACTTGGTACACCTATACACCACCAAATAATGGTCAGTACAGAATCACCACTTGCAACCGCGCTTCTTGTGATACCAAAATCTGGGTTTACGATTACTGTAACATGCTGTTCTTTGGCGATGGACAAGAGGCTTGGATTACTTACAACGATGATTTTTGTGGTGTTCAATCTGAGGTTACCCCAATTCTTTCTGGTGGAGTAACTTATTACTTCAGAGTTGGTGATACAGACAACGCTTGTAATGGTGGTGAAATTGGATTTGCTTTGGAATACGTAGGGCTTATTCAAGGATGTATGGACCCAACGGCTTGTAACTACTTACCAATTGCAGAAGAACCAGGAGAATGCTTCTTACCAGGAGATCCTGCGTGTCCTACAATAGGTCCAGATTTGGAAATTCTTGGTGATGTGTTCTACAACTCTATGTACTACACTACCCTCGTGAATAACGATGAGTGCTATATTAATGAAGGCTGCATGCAAGGTTTTGGTGAGCGTCAAATTATTCGTTTCAGCACGCACATTAAAAACATTGGTACCGAAGATTACTTCATTGGCGACCCGAACGATCAACCTGGTCAGTTCGAGTTTGATGCTTGTCACAACCACTGGCATTATGAAGGTTATGCTGAATATTCTTTGTTTGACGACGCTGGGGCTCAATTGCCTCAAGTTGGTTTCAAAAACGGTTTCTGTGTTCTTGATTTGGAATGTTCTGATGGTGGAACAGCAAAATACACTTGTGGAAACATGGGGATTACCGCAGGTTGTGGTGATATTTATTCTTCCGGACTCGCTTGTCAATGGGTTGATGTTACTGATGTAGACCCGGGTACTTATACCTTGGTGATGCGAACCAACTGGGATCAATCTCCAGACGCCAACGGTAGCTATGAGTTGAGCTATGATAATAACTGGGCGGCTGTATGTTTCTCTTTCGAGAGAGATGCCAATGGCGATGTAATCAACTTCCAAAAATTTGCTGATTGTCCTGTTTCTTTTGACTGCCAAGGTGTAGCTTTTGGAAACTCCCAACCCGATTGTGAGGGGAACTGTAATGGTATTGTGGTGAAAGGTGATGTGGATGGTTCTGGTGACATTGAATCGGGTGATTCCGATGTTTATGTGCAAGACATCCTCGGATCAGACGCAATTGTTAGTCCGTGCACGGATATGGACAACGACGGATCAATCACAGTTACCGATGCTGCTTTGATCGCAGGATGTGTATATTACGGTCCGGATTACATCGAGCCAGACGGAGTGCACAATCATTGTATTTGGGATGATGAGATCACCAATCCAAACCATACAACAACTTTAAGTGTGGGCGAAATCAATACCGAGTTGTCTTATGTGGACATTCACGTTTTGAACCCAGACAATGAAGTGGTTGGTTATGAGTTTGAGGTTTCTGGCATGACCATTTTGAGTGTCGAAAACTTGGCCGACCCAGCAGTTTACGACATTGCTCCACAATCATCTTTGGGAGGTTCGAAAGTGATTGGTTTATCTTTTACTGATCAAACCCTTCCTAAAAACCTTACCCCTGTTCCTTTGGTTCGACTCTATTACTTGAGCTTAACCGCAGAAGAGGTGTGTATTTCTAATATCACTGATGTGGTTAATGAAGACTTCCACAATGTGATTACAGTTATCGGTGGTTGTCAACTAGCCGCTGCGGCTGATTTTGCTGATTTCACTTCTGATGTGATGAGCGTTTGCCAAGGAGAAAGTGTGAGTTTCTTTGATTTGAGCTCAGGCAATCCTGATTCATGGAGTTGGAGTTTTGGTGGTGGTACTCCTTCATCAAGCAACGAACAAAACCCCGTGATTACTTACAACGCACCGGGTGTTTACCCTGTTACCTTAACAGCAACGAATTCCACTGGAACTGATAGTGAAACAAAAGTGGCTTACTTAACTGTTGACGCTGCGCAGATGTGGTATTTAGACAGTGACGCTGATGGATTTGGTGATGTTAATTTCAGCATGTTTACTTGTGATACTCCTAGTGGTTACGTTTTAAATGCGGACGATTGTGACGATAGCAACGGGGATATGTATCCAAATGCTCCAGGCACATTCCAAGGCATTGATAACAACTGCGATGGAAATATAGCTGGCGACGAGCTATCACCAACTCCTTGTATGGGAGATTTGAACAATGATGGTAATCGCGACATTACGGATCTCTTGATGATTTTACAAGATTTTGGATGTAATCAAGGGTGCAGCAGTGCAGATATGAATGGCGACGGCATTGTGAACAACAATGACCTTCTGGTATTCCTTCCTGGATTTGGAGTGGACTGCGAGTAAGAGAAGCCATTAAGCTATTATAAAGTCCTTTGAGCAAGTTGTTCAAAGGACTTTTTTTATTCCCTGTTTAACCACGCTTTTAAGCGTTCTCTGAAAATCGGATAGACCGCTAGGTTATTGTGTTTTCCGTCTGGTATCGTGACCATTTCGTTCTTAGGGTCGTTGGAGATCAGTGAAAAAAGATCGAATGCTGATTGAAAGGGAACCAGTTTATCTCTTGTGCCATGGAAGATCAGGATCGGTGCTTTCACTTCAGTAATTTTCCTATCGGATCTCATGGGATAGCGAATTAACCATTTTACTGGGATAAAGGGCGCGTGGTGAAAAGCCACATGGAGCAAACTCAAGAAGGGTGTTTCAAGAATTAGTGCATTGCAATCGTTATTTGCAGCTAGCGGAATCGCAAAACCACTACCAAGGCTTCTGCCATAGATGATGTGTTTTTCGTATTTGAAGTTCTCCTTCACCCAGAAAAAAACCGCTTGAACATCTTCTTGCATGAACGTTTCTCTCAATTTACCCTTGCTTTTCCCATAGCCTCTGTAGTCCATTACCAAAACATCATAATCAAAATCACAAAGTTCTTGCCCCATGTGCGACCAACGTTGCATTGAGCCCGTGTTTCCATGAAGATAGAAGATGAGTCCTTTCGGCTTATTGCTTGCCGCTTTTATCAGCAATGCGTGAATGCTGCCATTGTTGGGGGTGGCGATATTGAATTCCTGAAACTCCTTAGTGAGCGCCAGAGAACGGGAACTTTTTCGATGAACAGGGATAAAAATCAAGCGCTCTTGAAAAAGGTAATACGCCAGGCACAAAAGGAGATAAAGTCCAAAAATAAGCGCAGATGTGAACAGAATCAAATACATGAAGCCATGATACAAAAAAGCCCCGTAAGAAACAGGGCTTTATTAAAGAATACTATTTTGAGTTTAGAAGTCCTGTTTGAAAAATGGATTATCCCATTCGTTGGCGCTCACATTTTTAAAGAAAGCAAATCCAACATAAGTCACCATTGCCGTAATGCATACCATGAACCAAGAGAAAAAGGCAAAGCGAGCAAATTGTTCTGAGGTGTTCGCCATATTGAAAATCTGGTCAACAGGAATAATTAGCGCAATAATCAAAGACAAGAGTGCGATGCTTCCACCCAAAGTATAGAAGTTTCTCAGAGGAAATGCTGTGAAAGGCTTCCACCATGCCAAGTCATTACCCCATTGATGCACCAAATAATAGTATCGATCACTGAGTTGAATAAAAAGCAAAGGATCTTTATCGCAATCTTCGAGCACAAAACGCTCGCTCGGTGCTGCGATCATGAAGTTACTTAGCTCCACTCCTACTGTTTTTTGTACTTCTTTGATTTTTCTGATTCCCTCTTCTGGAATTTCTCCTTTGAATTGACGTGAATCAAGAAAACGCAGACGGTAGTTCAAGCACATTTCGCGAATCTCATTCTTGCTGAAAACCAATGTTGGATTTAAGTTGGTCCACTTCACCTTTGGTTGTTCACCGTTGCGCGCTTTTATGGCTTGCTTGATTTGATTCTCCTTGTACACTTCATCACCAAGGATTTCAAAAGCATCTTTTACAAATTCTTCCGCTGCTTGCAGGTCACTTGAAGTACGCTTTTCTATGAGAGCATCGCGCAGGTTGATGTTTTTGAACATGATTTTCTGTTTTTTCTTTAATTTATAACAAAATATAGAAAATTTTGTTGGCAGTGTATTAAAGTTCAGAACGATTTAATGCCTGTATGTATTGTTTCGAGGTATGAACTTGGTATGGCACTAGAAATGGAATAAATTTGCCACACAATCTGCAACAACTATGGAAAATCAAACTCCTTATAAACCCAAGAATAAAGTCCGAATTGTAACAGCCGCCTCTCTATTTGATGGGCATGACGCAGCGATCAATATCATGCGAAGAATCATCCAATCTACGGGTTGTGAGGTGATTCACCTTGGGCACGACAGGAGTGTTGAAGAGGTTGTTGATTGTGCCATTCAGGAAGATGCTCAGGCGATTGCCATGACCTCCTATCAAGGTGGACATATAGAGTACTTTAAGTATATGCACGACCTTTTGCAGGAAAAGGGAGCCAATCATATCAAGATTTTTGGTGGTGGTGGTGGAACCATTCTTCCTAGTGAGATTGAAGAGCTCCACGCACATGGAATTACCCGAATTTATCATCCAGACGACGGCAGATCTATGGGGCTTCAAGGAATGATTAATGACCTGGTAATGCAAAGCGACTTCCCTACAGGGAATGATCTTTCAGGAGCTATCGATGGCATTAAAAACAAGACAAGTGTTGATTTGGCTCGCCTTATTTCAGGAGCGGAAAACTTTCCTGAAGCATCGAAAGCTGTGCTTGACGAAGTGCACGAGATGGCTAGCAAATCATCCACACCTATCCTTGGAATTACAGGTACAGGTGGTGCCGGTAAATCGTCGATGGTTGACGAATTGGTTCGTCGCTTCCTCATTGATTTCGAAGATAAAACCCTTGCCATTGTAAGTGTTGATCCTTCAAAAAGAAAAACAGGCGGTGCTTTGCTGGGCGACCGAATCAGAATGAATGCCATTAAAAACTCAAGGGTGTACATGCGTTCATTAGCCACAAGACAGAGCAATTTGGCTTTATCCAAGCACGTTTCAGAAGCTTTGGCTGTTTTAAAAGCGGCACAATTTGACCTTATTATTTTGGAGACCTCGGGGATTGGACAAAGTGACACTGAGATCATGGACCATTCTGATGTGGCTTTGTACATTATGACTCCTGAATTTGGTGCTGCTACGCAGTTGGAGAAAATTGATATGTTGGATTTTGCCGACATGGTAGCCATCAACAAATATGACAAACGCGGTGCACAAGATGCGCTCCGTGATGTGAAGAAGCAGTACCGCCGAAATCATCAGCTTTGGGACGCCGATGATGAGACGCTTCCCGTTTATGGAACCATTGCCTCGCAATTCAACGATCCCGGAACGAACAGGCTCTACAAGGCCTTGATGGACACCATCGCTGAAAAGACCAAGGCTCCTTTAAAAAGCACTTTTGAGATTAGTGATGAGATGTCGGAAAAAATCTTCGTCATCCCCCCTAAACGCGTGCGTTACCTCTCTGAAATAGCAGAAAACAACCGTTCTTTTGATGAATGGGTGAATGTTCAAGCTGAAATTGCAGACCAACTGTACAGCATCAATCGTTCTATTGAAACCATTGGTGCTAGTGCTTTGGAAGATAAAGACCGCCTGCTCAAAGGACTTGAAGAAAGTAAGTCGCATTTGCTTTTGGACCTCGACCCTAGAAACCTTGAACTCATCAAGAACTGGGAAGACAAAAAAGCCCTTTACAGAGCACCTGAATACGTGTTTAAGGTGCGCGATAAAGAAATTAAAATTCAAACGCATACCAAGTCTTTAAGTCATTCAGACATTCCAAAGGTAGTTTTGCCGAAGTACAGATCTTGGGGAGATATTCTTCGTTGGAGTTTACAAGAGAACATCCCAGGGGAATTTCCTTACACCTCAGGTATTTATCCTTTCAAACGCGAAGGAGAAGATCCAACGCGAATGTTTGCTGGAGAAGGCGGACCCGAAAGAACTAACAAGCGTTTTCATTACGTGAGTTTGGGCATGCCTGCAAAACGTTTGAGTACGGCATTCGACTCTGTTACGCTTTATGGGAACGACCCGGCGTATCGTCCAGATATCTATGGTAAAATTGGTAACTCTGGTGTAAGTATTTGTTGTTTGGATGATGCCAAGAAACTCTACAGCGGATTCGACCTCGCCAATGCAAAAACTTCCGTGTCAATGACCATTAACGGTCCGGCACCAATGCTCCTCTCCTACTTCATGAACGCTGCCATCGATCAACAATGTGAGCGTTACATTAAAGCGCAAGGCTTGGAGTCTGAGGTAGAAAAAGTACTCCAAGCCAAGTGGGATGATCGCGATTTTGCTCGTCCGAGTTACCAGGGCGACCTTCCTGAAGGAAACGATGGTTTAGGCTTGATGTTGCTTGGAACCACAGGAGACGAAGTGCTACCTGCCGATGTTTACCAAAAGATTAAAGAAGAAACCATAGCCGTAGTTAGAGGAACAGTTCAAGCTGATATTTTGAAAGAAGATCAGGCTCAGAACACCTGTATTTTCTCTACTGAATTTGCGCTCCGTTTGATGGGAGATGTTCAATCGTACTTCATTGAAAACAGCGTTAGGAATTTCTACAGTGTTTCCATTTCAGGATACCACATTGCGGAGGCGGGCGCCAACCCCATTACCCAGCTTGCCTTCACCCTAGCCAATGGTTTTACCTATGTGGAGTACTACTTGAGTAGAGGAATGGACATCAATGCTTTTGGTCCGAACTTAAGCTTCTTCTTCTCGAATGGGATTGACCCTGAATATGCCGTTATTGGTAGGGTTGCTCGAAGATTGTGGGCCAAAGCTTTGAAGCAGAAATACGGTGCTAATGCCCGTGCTCAGATGTTGAAATACCACATCCAAACTTCGGGAAGATCTTTGCACGCTCAGGAGATTGACTTTAACGATATTAGAACCACGCTTCAGGCGCTTTATGCTATTTACGACAACTGTAATTCACTGCATACCAACGCTTACGACGAAGCCATTACCACGCCTACTGAAGAATCGGTGAGACGTGCAATGGCCATTCAGCTCATCATCAATAAAGAGCTTGGTCTTGCTAAGAATGAAAACCCATTGCAAGGATCATTCATTATTGAGGAATTAACTGATTTAGTTGAAGAAGCCGTTCTTACCGAATTCGATCGCATCACAGAGCGAGGTGGTGTTCTTGGGGCGATGGAAACGATGTATCAACGTGGGAAAATTCAAGAAGAGAGCTTGTACTATGAGACTTTGAAACACAACGGAGAGTTCCCAATCATTGGGGTAAATACCTTCTTGAGTTCTAAAGGGAGTCCGACGATTGTTCCTCAAGAGGTTATTCGTGCCACAACGGAGGAGAAAGAATATCAGATTAAAATGCTCGAACAACTTCAAGCTTGTAATGCTGATGAAACACAAGACGTCTTGAGAAAAGTTCAGCGCGCCGCCATTCAAAATGAGAACATCTTTGAGCATTTGATGGAAGCTGCCAAGTATTGTAGTTTAGGACAAATAACAAGTGCATTGTTTGAAGTTGGTGGTCAGTACAGAAGAAACATGTAATCCACAGCTATTCTAATTCATTCAGCTCGTTAAAGGTAAAAGAGGCCTTAGCGAGCTGTTTTTTTAGCGACCTATGTTCTTCTTGTCGAAAAGGCGTTTGTTCAAGGTATTTAAAGTAACGCCTGTAATCACGAGTGCGATTCCAAGAAGCGAGAGTGGACTGAGTGCTTCGTTAAAGTAGAAGTAACCAATGCTCACTGCGAAAATGGCTCCAATGTATTTTATTGGGGTGATGATGGCTGCATCTTCTCGAAGAATCGCCATTGCCATGAGTACTTGGGCAAGCACGGAGAACACACCAATGATGATGCCCAGTCCCCATTCATAAGCCCCAATAGCTTCCCAAGAACCGATGCTCACTCCTCCCATTACAGGAGTTGCTATGACGTGAAAGTACATCACAATCGTCACAGGGTGATCGGTGGTTTTACACTTCATCGTAGCGAAGTAGGCCACCGCTGCTAAAAATGCAGAGAGGGTTCCAATCGCCAAGAAAGTAATCGATACTCGGGGGTCAAAGCCCTTTACCAGGACAATTCCAAGCATTGCTATGGCTAAGAAAAGCCATTGAATTTTACGTACTTTCTGCCCTAAGAAGAGCATCGCTAAAATCACGGTAAATACCGGCGACAAGTACTGTATTGTGGTGGCACTAGCAAGCGGAATATTCTGGATGGTGTAGAAGAAAAGACTGAGTGCAATCATCCCGAAAAAACCACGGATCAGCAACCATTTCTTATTCACCCCGAAAAAAGGAGATTTTAAACGGCTCACATAAATAGCACAGAGCACTAATGAAACAAGGGAACGCATGAACACCAACTGTGTTGTGGGAAGAAAAGAGAGCTCTTTTACGCAAACGTTCGCCAGAGTGAAGAGCACTACGGAAAAGAACATTTGGATAATTGGACCCCATTTCATGCTTCAAAGGTAAGTTCCTTAAATTGATATCTCGCTTTAAATCGGTATTTCGGAAAACAAAAACGGGAACATCCCTGCTCCCGTTTGATCTATTTTGATGTCATTAAGAAACTATCGAATAACAGTAATGTGTCCGTCGATAACCTTTTCTTCAATTTCATGCACCGGTTTCACTTTCAATTTGAACATGAAAATTTCATCACCGATATAATATTCTCCACCTTGGAATGAGCCGTTCCATGCTTCCATTGGGTCTGTGCTATGAAAGACCACTTCTCCCCATCTATTGAAGATCATGAGCTCGTACTTATCTACATCATAGCTTCTACCAATAGGCAAGAACACGTCGTTTTTACCATCGTTATTTGGCGTGAAGCTGTTAGGCAAGTACATAGTAAATTCTTCCTGAGCGAAATTTGCGATGATGGTATCGTTCTCCATAATCGTATACACTACGCTAGGGTCTTGATTTGAAGGAACTGCGTTGTGATTTCTCGCTTCCCATGTATCGAAAGTATAGTAATCTCGTGGGTAGGCGTTAAAATCAAATGGAATTCCACCTTCAACGGTTGCTGTCCATTCGTCGTTCACTATTGTTCCATCGTCAAGAACAACGTATCCCGACAAGGGTGGAAAGATCTGAACCGTCAAGTCAAAGTGAGGGATTTCGTCATACACCGCCACAATTTCATCTGTGCTTGAAAGGTTGATGATCATGTCGGCAGTAAACTCATCTGGAGTAAGTACATGGTTGTTGACTTCCCAGTGTGAGAAAGCGTACCAAATATCACTTGCCATAGTTACAAAGTTCCAGTCGATACCGCCTTCAAGTTCGCCCGTCCATGGATAGCTTGCCATTGGGGTTCCGTCTAATTCAATTGTTCCGGCACCTGCAGGTTGAACATCAACCGTTACTGTATAGTGTTCGATCGCTGTAAATACAGCAACTACGGTATCCGTTTGAGACACAAAAATTTCAGCAGGAAGCGCAAATTCATCTGGCGTAGGGTCGGCATTTAAGATTTCCCAGTGATCGAAAACAAACCATTGGTTGCTAGGAACTACATCTAAGTTGTGCGTTCCTGGGTCTACCAATAGGGTGTTTGGGTAAGGTCCCATAATGTCACCGTCCATCAAGATATCTCCTGCACCTGCCGGTTGAACATCGAACATCACCATTTGGGGATCGAGGTTTTCAGCGAAGTGAGCGATGAGCACCACGTCTCCATCAATAATGATTTCTTGATTAGGATCGTTTGGGTCTGGGAAAATAACATTTCCACTTTGCACTTCCCAGAACAAGAACACGCCTAGATCAGTAGTAGCTTCGAGTGTAATAGGCACATCAATCCAATAGATTCCGTCCCAAGGCGACATATCTTGATTGATGTCTGCTTCATTGATATTCACCTCACCAATGCCATCGATAATGATGGTTACCGTAGCCGGTTCAACATCGTAACATTCGGTCATCCCTTCGATGATGTTATCGTTACAGCGGTCTTCAATAAAATCGCGCATTTCTTGCACAGCAGCTTCCCAACCTGCGTAAGTACCACCCCAGCGATCAACTTGGCGTTGCATTTCAGGAGCTATTCGTCCGGTCATCTCATCCAACAAAGCAATCATGTAGTCGCAAGAGAAATAGGTGTTCGACATGGAAGCCCAACGGTTGTAGTACTCTGCTTGGAAATCTGGGTTATCGAGAAGTGCGTTAAATACCGGCACGTGACCTTGTCCACCAACATCTCCCATACCTTCAGGATCACATGGATCTGCGTTTGGTGAAGTATCTGGAATACCTGTGTAGTTGATGTAGTGTCCGAAAGAAGCATCACAATCCCAAAGCGCGTATTTCCAACGTTTGGCTCCTCCGTCTGGGTGTCTTCCCCTCCACCATGCGGTGTTCCAGTTCAGCCAGTCCATGGACACGATATATGAGTTCAAGATCATGTAATCGATCAAGCTTGTTTGGTTGTACACACTGGTTACGTAGTCGTAGTTTGCGGGGTCCGACATGTCATTGGTAGTTATAAAATCTACCAAATCATACCAATCATCGCCAGAACCGTATTCTTCCCATGTACCTCCCCAAGTTTTGAGGAAATCCACAAAGTTTCTTGGTTGATTGTAACGGTCTAGAGTAAAATCAATATCATCCACTTTTTCGCGGTATTCGTAAACACCCCAATACTGACCGTTGATGTAAACAATACAATTTTCGCTCGTTCTTTCATCGAGTTTCATTCCAGAGAGCTCACTGATGGTATGCACGTAGGCATCTCTAATGTGCGCCCCATTTTCAAATGAATAGTTATCGTTTGCCGCAGCTTTAAAGATGAGACGTTGAAAGTCGTCACGATCAGTAAGGTTGAACAACTGCGCCAAAACCGCCCAATGTTGCCCCATTTGATCGCGGGTTACAAAGTCAAAACCACGCTGACCGTATGCATTACTATCATTACCGTGCTCGTTAGAATCACCAGTAGATTCCACCCAAAACGCTCCATTTTCGTCAAAAAACTCAATGGCAGTTAACTCATCGCCGTTCCATGCCCCATCGTTCAGTGTGTTACCAGCAATATTTACTACCGGAATGGTGTGTTGATCGATACCGAAGAAATAAGTATTGGTTAAAATGTTTGATGGAAGAATGATTCCGTCTGCGCTGTAGGCAATAGCTCTTAAAGTTGATGTAGCATTGAGGTTGATTGGACCAGCATAAACGTTGGAACCGTTTGTTGGACGATCGCCGTTTGTGGTGTAGTAGATCGTTGCTCCTGGTTCTGTTGTATTTAGAGCGACATTAATAGCAGCTCCATAATATCCTGATTCAATATCTGCTGTTACTTCTTGAGCGTAGGCTGTTCCTGTTGGTCCTCCATTTGCAGCACCTGGACTTGGGTTTGTAAAGATCACCCAATCTGCCGCACCGTCTGTTGATCTTCCGTAGGAGTGATTCATTTGGTTTGGTTGGATGTCTGCTATGTACGTAAACTCGCTCAAAACCACCCCTGCAGGATCAGCGAAAATCACTGATTCCGGTTTCGTTTGCGTTATTCTGAAACTTGTATTCAGGTATCCGAAAGTCATTGGATCTAACTCATAAAATCCGGTGCAGATGATCACAAGGTATCCTCCTGCAGGCACAATGTTTCCATTTGGGATTTCGAATTTCTGAGGGTCTGTGGGATCATCTGAGAGAAAGTAACCTCCAGCGTCAATGGCGGCTCCAGTTGGATTGTAAAGCTCAATCCAATCTTCATACTCATCATCCCAACCCGCACCAACGTTCCAATCGCTGTAATTCGCGGCTGTAAATTCGTTCAATTGAAGTTGTCCAAAAGTGAGCGATGCCCAACAAATAAGACCAGTGATTAGCAGGATTCTTTTCATTCTTTTTCGGTTTCGGTAATAAGACCAATTCTCTTGTAACAAGGTTGCGTCGGAAAGTAATTTTTCGAACTTCTGCGAGTTCCAGGCGCAAGAAAACGACAACATCAATACAATAAATTGTTTAATAACCCTATTTCGGCTTATTAAGGGCACAATATACATTGATAGATTCACATTTTCACGCCGTAGTTTGGGTCTAAATTGGAAAGCAAAAAAGGGCCACCAAAAGGCAGCCCTACAACACTTAAACTAATTTATTTAGTCGCATCTTGTTCCCAAGCGCTTCTTCTAATTTAAAAGGTATTTCACTTTCTCATGGCCCTAGGGGGATAAAGCACTGATTTGAAGGTATGGTGTGATCATAAAAGCGAATTCATTTTTCTTTTGGTGATGGTTGCGTGTTTTTATCAAGTGGCGTATTTTTGCACAAAACAAATCCACATGGCGCACGATCACGATCACTCAGAACCAGAACAAAATGAAATTGGCGGACCAGTTACATTTGCGATATTCTGTTTTGTTGTTGCAATTGTAATCATCTATTTCCTAAGCGCTTAAGCTTTAGAATCTAGAATAATCTTCTTGCCCTTTTGCGTCAAATAACGCTCTCGCGCCGTCATTTGAAAGATATTGGCGGCCTCATTGGTCTTGTCTATCGTTTTCTTTATTTCACGCTGAAGTCCTGTGAAAAACCATTGTTTTTTCTGTTCGGGAGCGAGACATGTATACTGCTTCAGGCCAGGATATTCAAGTACCAAATCAATTCGGGCTAAAAACTTGGGGTGGGCTTTTTGCATTCGTTCCCACAAATCAGAAACACGATCAAAGACTAAGACCCTCGCACCACTATCGGCGATATCTTCGGCGATGTTGAGTATATCTTCATCACTCACCAGACTATTTAGATTAGCCTTTCCTAATAATCCAAAATGAAATTCTTTTTGACTCAGCAAGTGCGTTGACAAAAGATCAGAAGCTGGAAGGTCGGAGATATAGTACATTTTCCTCCCCTTGTCTTGCATCACGTCCATTACTCCACTAAAAAAGTGTTTTGCATCTATTTCATTATGAAAAGCTTTGCCTGATAAGACAGAAGCAATGTAAAGCATGCGTCCAGTACCAATAGCTTTCCAGGGAGAACATGATTTCCACTTCAGGCAGCCAAGGTCTTTAGCAAAGTTCATGACCGTTGACGAATCCAGTATTCGTAGGTACTGAAATTCCTGATTATCGAGTGATTCTTCTAATTGAAGCAGCGTATCGTATATCCCGGTTCTAATGAACGGAATACCGAAAAGCGTGTTCTCTTGCCGTGGTGAGGATAAAGTCATGTTAATAGTTTGATGTTTTCAAATCAAACATAGACAGAGAAAAACGCTTCTTTGTCAGCCCAACACCTATGCCTTTTGTAAGACCTTTACCTACTTTGCCATTTCTAAAGGAGCTATTTCCATTTCTGGAAGCTCCTCCCCTACAACCAAGGTCATTTCATCAATTAAGCGCTGAGCATTAGCATATTTATCCACGATAAACAAAATGTAACGGATATCCACCATAATGTTTCTGCATCGAACAGGATCAAACAAAATATCGCTCATGGTGCTTTCCCATGTTCTGTCAAAGTTAAGGCCAATCAACTGCCCTTTGCTATTGAGCGCCGGACTCCCTGAATTCCCACCAGTAGTGTGGTTTGACCCCGTGAAACAAACATGCAATTCGCCGTCTTCCGCAGCATAAATTCCGTAATCTTCTTTTGACAGCAACGCTACCAAATCCGCTGGCAAGTCGAAATCAGCATCGCCCGGAATGTACTTCTCAATAATTCCATCAGCGGTGGTGAACGACTTGTAAACGATACCGTCTCTAGGTGTACTTCCTTCTGCTTTGCCGTAGGTTAATCGAAGCGTGCTGTTGGCATCAGACCAATACGTTTTGTTCGGAAAAAGTAGCATCATGTTTTTTACATAGTGATGCATCTTTTCTTCAATCTCACCATTCAATTCATTGTAGGTAGGTCTAACTTTCGCATAATATCCGCTCACAAAACTTTCACCAATCTTGAAGATCGGATCTTTAGCCAATTTCTTTTTCCACTTTTTGGTGTTCCCTTGCGCAAGGTCATTGAGCATGTTATCCAGCTCCTTCTCGTTGGTGAAGATGCTCTTTTTATAGGCCATTTGGCGATAGGCCTTTACCTCACCTTTAAACTTGTCTTGCAATACTGAAAAAGCATTTGGTTGAAGGTCCTTTCTGATGTGTTGAACATAAAGCTCCGTGAGCACATCAAATATTTTCTCATCAATTTCCTGATTGTAATCTTTAAAAAATGCCTTGTTCGCCGCTTTCATGGCAGCGATTCTTCCTTCAAGCTCCCCTTTTTCTTTAAGCACCTCGTAATTGTTAATCACATCATTGAAGCCCCAAGCAAAAGACGGAAGCTCTGGTCCGTAATAGTACCATTCAATAAAGCCGTCTCTCGCCAATTGATAATCATGGTTTTTTAAAGCAAGCGCGTTGATTTGTGCTGGCAATTCAGCTGCTTCCAAGCCTTTTACTTCGGCCAGTTTCACATAACTTTTTTCCAATTCTTTTTTCTGGTCGATGGCCTTCAACTCAATCAAACCTTTGTTTTGACCAATCCATTTTTTGTAAGCATTACTAATTCCTGATTGCTTGGCTGCATATTGAATTCGAATTTTGTCGCTGCTTCTCATCGCTCTATCGATGATGTCCAAACTGGCTTCACGCATGGCCAAACGCATGGGGTTGGCTCGTTCAACCACGTATTCCACTTGAGTAGACAAAAGGTGTTGTTCCGTTCTTCCCGGAAAACCGAAAACCATGGTAAAATCGCCTTCTTTCACCCCGTTCAAACTTACCTCTAGGTGGCGTGGGGCTTCGTAGGGCTGATTGTTTTCCTTGTATTCTGCCGGTTCATTTTTATCGTTAGCATAGATTCTGAACATGGAGAAATCTCCCGTATGTCGCGGCCAAACCCAATTGTCTGTATCGCCACCAAACTTTCCAACTGCTGAAGGCGGTGCACCTACCAAGCGAACATCAGAAAAGGTTTTGGTGATGATCATAAAGTAGCTGTTTCCGTAGTTGAACGGACGAATAACGGCTTCTTCGAAAGCACTTCCTTTCAAACGTTCTGCAATTAACTCCGCTTTCTTCTTTTCAAAGGCCTCTGGATTTGAGAAGGCCAAATCAATTAAAGCATCGCTCACATCCATCATTTCAACAATAAAGGTTGCGGTCAATCCTTTATTAGGAAGTTCTTCGCCAAAGTTCTTCGCCCAGAAACCATTTTTAAGGTAATCGTTTTCGAGTGATGAATGAGATTGAATCTGGCTGTAACCGCAGTGGTGGTTGGTTAACAGTAAGCCTTGACTAGAAATCACCTCTGCAGTGCATCCTCCACCAAAATGCACTATGGCGTCTTTTAAAGAGCTTTTATTCACACTGTAGATATCTTCAGCGCTTAATTCACAGCCAAAAGACTGCATGTCGCTTTCCACCGCTTCAAGCAGTGTTGGTATCCACATTCCTTCAGTTGCTCGAACATTAAAGCTCAAAGCGATTAACAACAAAAGCACAATTCTTCTATACATCCTGGTCGGTTTTTAACACGAATAAAAAATAATACACCCCATAAGTAAAGGCAAGGCCAAAGATCATGGGAATAAGATAATCGTAAACTGGTCGAACCTCAATTTCGGGGTTAGCAACATCATTTCTGTAAGCCAGCAAAGGTAAGAACACCACAACAATTCCTAGTCCGATAAAAAAGTAATTACTAAACTTATTGATCACCATGGCTGTTTTGAAAAGCCTTGACTTTTCGAACTTAGCGTACTCACAATCGGCTAATTTTGCGGCTCTTTTTCGGGCTGCTTGCTGTTGATTTTGAATCCACTGCTGGTAAATGAGCTCACGCCTTCTTCGTTCTGCCTCGTTGAACTGGCGCTTTCTGTAGCTCAGTCTTCTTTCGTTGTCTGACAAAAACATGTAGGCTTCATTCACTTCAATAAAGCGATCAGCCGCCCACCTTTCAGGGTTTCTGTCGGGATGATATTGTTTCGCAAGCTCTCTGTACGCCGCTTTTATCTCGTTTAGCGTGGCATCTTCATCAAGTCCCAATATGTGAAAATAGTTCACCATTAAAAAGAGAGGTCTAAACCAATGATTAGTCTGCTAAATTCGTCAAAAGCCCGCCCATTATTTACATCTTCGCTTGCTTTCCACAAATCGCTCATTCGGTAGCGTGCAAACAGAGCAAACTTGTTCATCCCAATTCGACAAGAGAGATTGCTCTGAAAACGCGAGACATAATTGAGTTGCTTGAATCGGTATTCTTGACTTCCGCTGCCCATCAATTGCGAAGCAGGATCTTTCCGCTCAATAAACTTGTTCACCCAAGCACCATATTCAAGGTCGGCCATGAGCATGAGGAAGTTCCCCCGAGCATTGCCTGTTTTGCCCAATTGAAAGCGCATGCCTGCAGAGAGTCTGAAATTATTCCAAGTAAAGCGCTCTTGCTTGTGCTCTTGCCCGAGTGAAAAGAGGTTCATCAAGCTGTCTTGCTTAATTCTGTAGCTTTTTCGATTGTACTCCAAGCCCCAAACGCCAGATAGCAAGCGGTTAAATTTCACTGTCCCTCTGGTTCCATAGGCAAACATAAAAGAACCGAAAACCGTTTGAGCGCTGTCTGTTTCACCAAGAGACGGGATAAGCCCGTAAGCGAGATAGCCTTCTTGGAAATAGTTGGTATTCGGACCTTTTTGTTTGAGGTTCAGGCGCGACTGATCGCTTTCGAACACCGTGCTTTGCGCTGTTATTTGTCCGAAGGCCATCATCAGCCAAAAAAGAAACAAACTAATTCTCATCATAAAGTCTATAGGTATTCATGTATCCTGAGTAAAATACTTGCAAATAATTCTCTTTGTTCAAAAAACCGCTGGGGATACTGGCTCCAAGCTTGCCTTCGGGCAAAACTACCGCGAAATGCTGTGTTCTTCCTTCTTTGCCCACCACTTTCCAAAACACGTACGGAGGATGTTCGCTCATTTTAACTTGATCGCTGCTGACTTCATCCAAAAGGAGTACTTCAATGGAATTGATGTTTCGTTTAAATTCAAACTGTGGATCTACTTCCAAAACGCCATCAAAAAGGCGATTTGCCGACGGAACGCCATACCCGTGCACTTCATCGAAATACGGGTAAAGGTGTCCAGAACGCTGCACCAAATCAAACATTTCTTGCCAGCTTAAATTTGGAAAAGCTTGTTTTGCGCAAGCCACAAAACCGGCGGCAAGTGGCGAAGCAAAAGAAGTACCGGGCATCAAGCTGATTTCATTTTCTTTACCATCTGCACACATGGCGTAGGCGAAAGCGCTGATATTGGGTTTCGAAATCCCGGCAGCATTCGGACCAAAAGAGCTAAAGCTTGCAGCAAAGCCCGTCCAGGGAGATATTCCTCCAATGGCCAAGACGCTATCTGCATCGGCCGGTGCGCCAATGATTTGCCAAGGGTCATCTCCATCGTTTCCTGCAGAGCTCAATACTAAAATCCCTTTTTTCGATGCCATGTTCGCCGCCCTAGAAGCCAGCGATGTTTGCCCGTCCATATCTTCCCAGAAATAGCGGTTTTTGGTGTATCCCAAGCTAGAGTTGATAAGATGTGCGCCATTTCTATCTGCCCATTCTGCAGCTTCTAGCCAATGCTCTTCCTCTGAAGCGAATTCCCAAAAATTACGCTCTGTTCTAGCAAGTAGGAAACTCGCATCTACCGCCAGGCCCATGATTTGGTCGCCGTAGTTTCCCGCAATACAAGAAAGCACGGCAGTTCCGTGTCCGCTTCCATGGTAGGGATTCTCATCTTTGCCAACAAAGTCATACGCCTTCTCTATTTGTCCGCTTTCAAACAATTTCTGCAAACATTGATGTGTGTTCGCCCCTGTAAACCCAGCGTCTAAAACAGCAACTCTAACGCCCTTCGCCCCTATTCCTTCTTGTCTAAAACGCGCCAAGCCAAGCAACTCCGTTTGAGCTTTTAATACTTCTTCATATCGTGCGGCAAGGTTCAAGTCGTCTATCTCTTGAGGCATTTTTTCTTTCTGGCTGATGTGAACTTCGCTGCTGCTCATCAAACGCAGTTCTGCCACAAAGGGAAGTGCTTCGATTTGGGCAATTTGATCTTGATTCGCAAAGCAAACCACGGCATTCAACCACCTTGAAGTCATGCTAATGCTATCAACCAGGGCTGTGATGGCTTGAAAATAAATGGGGGAAACAGGAAAATCTGTAGCATCGTAAAAATCTAGTCCTTCCCGTTTTCTGCGTTCGATGGCATCGGGATGAAGTTCTTCAAAAGGATTGTATTTCGCTCCTTGTTTATCTGTAAAAGCGAGCCAATACTTATCTTGCGCCCTCAAAGAACTCGAGCAGAAAAAAAGCAACAGCAAGGATGCGAGCGTAAATAAGATAATTCGATTCATTTCGATGGTAAATATAAGGATATGATAGATCTCAGAAGCGACACAGTAACTCGTCCTACGAAGGGGATGATTGAAGCGATGATGAAGGCTAAAACAGGCGATGATGTTTTTGGTGAAGACCCCACTGTAAATGAACTTCAGGAGCGTTTGGCATCGGAATTTGCTCAGGAAGCCGGACTCTTTTGTCCGTCTGGAACCATGACCAACCAAATTGCCATCAACGTGCATACGCGTCCTGGAGACGAGGTGATTTGCGATCGCTTATCTCACATCTACAATTACGAAGGCGGCGGAATTGCGCGCAATTCGGGCTGTTCTGTGCGTTTGCTGAACGGAGAGCGCGGTAGGTTTGGTGTTGAAGCGGTTAAAAGCAACATCAACCCTAGCGACAGTCATTACTCCAGAACAAGTTTGGTTTGCATCGAAGACACCGTTAACAAAGCCGGTGGAGCGGTTTACGACTTTGAGCAAATCAAGGCGCTTTCCTCCTTTTGTAAAACCCTTGAGTTGCCTTTTCATTTGGACGGTGCCCGGGTGGTGAATGCCTTGCTTGAAAACGGTGTTGATTGGAAAACTTATGGGGGTCAGTTTGACAGCATTTCTGTTTGTTTATCGAAAGGACTAGGAACGCCGGGGGGCTCTGTTTTGCTTGGAAGCCGAGATTTCATCAAGGAGGCTCACCGCACTCGAAAAGTCATGGGTGGAGGAATGCGTCAGGTAGGGATTTTAGCTGCAGCCGGCCTCTATGCTTTGGACCACAACGTAGAACGAATGCGTGAAGACCATCAAAGAGCAAGACAGCTGGGAAAAAGCCTTTCTGACTTGTCTTGGGTATCTCAGGTGGAAGACGTTGATACGAACATTGTTATTTTTAAGCTTCGCGAAGGATTACTGGCTGTAGATTGCATGGAAGCATTAAAAAAGGAGGACATCTTTGCCCTCCCTTTTGGTATTGATCAAATGCGTTTTGTAACACACTTGGATTATTCTGAAAGCGACCTAAATGCTACAATTGAGGCATTAAATCGATTAAAATTCTAAGCTTACAACTTCACGAAAAGTCGTTGAGTACTTCTTCCTTCGCCTAAAACGTAGCGCAAGAGGTATGTACCTTGAGCTAAGTCGCCCACCGCAATTGTGCTTGAAAAGTCGCTCAGTTTTTGAGATTTGATGAGCTGACCAGAAGTGCTCCAAAGGAAAACCTCTCCTGATGCTTCTGTACTGGTGATGGTAATTTGATTTTCAGCGGGATTTGGATAGAAATCAAAGTTAGCTAAGGCCTCTTCGATGTTGTCGCAAACATCAATATTCACTGTAATTGCGTCTAAAGCACTACAAGCAAATTCATTTTCTACACTAAGGATGAAAGAATGAGAGCCTAACCCGTACTCAGCAGCATCAACGATGAAAAACTGATTCGTGCTTTCATCTTGCCATGAGTAGTTATAGCCCAGCGGACCACTAAGCACCAATTGATCGTCGATACAGATTGTGGTATCATTACCCAGAAAGAGCTCTACTTCATTCAAAGCTGTTAGGTTCACATTTGCGTTGAAAGGACAGCCATTATCGTCTTGAAGTTCTAGCGCGTATGCTCCCTCGTTTAGGTTGTTGTTTATTCCATCAACCGACACAAAACCGTCTGGTCCTTCCCAGAAAAACTCATAAGGAGCCGTTCCTCCTGTGACATTTGGTGTGATGCTTCCATCTTCGGAAAGCGGACAATCAGGATTCTCGATTGAAAAAGAAACTTGAATTGGTGCTGGATTGATGATGGTATAAGATTGTGTAAGGACGTTTCCGCAAGCATCTGTAGCTGTGAGCGAATATTCACCAGCATTCAAATCAACCAGGTCTTGGTTTTGACTAGAGAAACCGTTTGGACCGGTCCACTCACAGGTGAAATTTTCACCACCACCGTTGATGTATGGGAATATAGAACCATTTCCACTTTCCCCTTTGTCTGGTGCGCAAGTAACACTGTTCACTTGCGCGTTTAAGCTAGGTTCCAGGTTTGAAGTTGTTGCAGTAACAAAAACGTTACCCGTATCGCCATTCCAACCGTCCACTTGCAAGTAGTACGTTTCTCCTTCCACCAAACAAGAGGTGTAGAAGGTGGAGGCGAAACCATTTGCAATACCACAACCACCATCGTCGTTAGCTCCAATCAGCATGAAGGTGCTAAAATCCAGGCAGTCTTCAACTTCATACAGCGCCAATTGGGTATCGAAATCGGTTCCCACAACGCAGCTTGTGATCAACAAAGGGTCAGAACTTGTTGCTGTAATGGCGAACCAAATGGTGTTGTTTATTCCTCCTTCACACCAGTTACCTAGCAAACCGCAGTTGCCTCCTTCTGGGGCGGGTTCTCCGTTTTGAACACCTGCAGACTCGTTATTCCCTTCTGCGGGCGCTCCATCAACAAACAAGGGCGTTGCTCCACAAGGAAAATCGAGAAGTGGTCCTTCTGGCAAAGCTGCAGTAAAGAAAAAAGTATTTCCCGATCCTGTGCCTTGGAATGAACCAACAGGAATATTTCCAAACAAGATATCGAAGTTAAGGCCACCATCACCCCAATCGTCGACATAATGGATCGCGTATTCTTCGCCTTCAATGAGGCAAACATCTTCCAAAGTAATTGTCGTGTTATTTGGATAACCGTTACCTCCGCCTGAGACTTGGCTCCCTCCAGAATTGCAATCAACTTGAGCAAGGTTTCCTTCAATAAGAATTGGATTGGCATCGCAATCGTCAGTAGCCAATGTAAGTTGCCAATAGGCTTCGTAACCCCAAGCGTCAGTGTTCATCACAAAAGTAATGGGCACTTCTCCAGGGTCGCATTGCGCATAGCTGAACAGGGCTTGGAAACACAAGAATATTGTGCCCAAAGCATAAAGTGATTGTTTCATCCAGGTTTTGATTTTGGTTTCCCTCAAATTTAGAAAACTATTTCAAAGTGTTTCAGAAAGGAGTTCATACCTTTGCCCCTGCTTATGACTCAACCTGGTAGAATACAAGAACTCCCTATTTTACGCATTGAAAGGAATGATGCGTGGTTAGGAGAAGAGGAAAATGAAGTGCATTTGTCGCTGGCAGAACTGCCCGTCAAGGCCAAAGAAGGTGACCTTATTGAGGTATTTGTGCATTTTGATGCTGAAAAAAACCTCATTGCAACAACAAAATTCCCCGAAGTAAGCGTTGGAAAATTAGCCTTCTTGAGGGTGAACCACATCAACAAGGAATTGGCATATGTTGATTTGGGATTCGAAAAGGACTACATCATCCCGCCAAAACATCAGCCCGACCGTATTATCGAAGGAAAGAAGTACCACATGACCATGTTGTACGACCCGAAGGATAAAGAATTAGTGCTTTCTGCAGACATGAACGCTTATTTGAGAAAGAGCGCTCGTGACTTGAAGGAGGGCGACCAAGTTGAGATTGATGTTTGGAAGCAATTAGACAATGGAGCTAAATGCATCATTCAAGAGCGTTTTTGGGCTTTTTTGCCGAAAATGGAACAGGTATTCCTCGTTAAGCGTGGCGATCACCTCAAAGCTTGGGTGAAAGAAGTTAAAGGTCGTGATGTCTATCTATCGCTACAAGAACAAGGCGAAGAACGCATGGAAAACGCTTGTAAAAAGCTGCTCGACATGCTCGAAATGCACAATGGTTATGTGCGTTTGAACGACAAAACAACTCCAGAAGAAATTCAATTGCGTCTTCGCATGAGCAAAAAAACCTTCAAAAAAGCAGTCGGAATGCTCTTAAAAGAAGGAAAAATTGCCCAAACACCAAGGGCCATCAAATTGATTAAAACCGACAAATCGACGACCCCATCATGATTGTACTTTTATCACCTGCCAAAACACTGGATTTTGAGTCAGAAGCAGTGACAAGCAGTGCTAGTCAGCCAGAATTTCTTGAAGAAGCCAGTCAGCTCATCGCGAAGCTGAAAAAATTAAGCTCAAAGCAGATTCAAAGCTTGATGAGTGTTAACCCAGACATTGCTGAGCTCAATGTTCAACGTTTTCAAACTTGGGAAACTCCTTTTCACAACGGAAATGCCAAACAAGCCATGCTCTCTTTTACAGGAGAAGTCTATCGCGGTTTGAACGCCAATACCTTTAACGAACCTGATTTTGAATTTGCTCAAGCACACATCAGAATCCTCTCCGGATTGTACGGTGTTCTTAAACCCCTCGACCTCATTCAACCCTACCGTTTAGAAATGGGAACTTCGTTAAAGTACAACGCAAAATTGAGCAATCTTTATCAATTTTGGGGAGATAAAATAAAAGATTACTTCGAGTCAGAAAACATTGAAAATCAAGCAATAATAAACCTCAGCTCGAATGAATACTTTAAGTCAGTTCGGCCCAAAGAAATCAAGAATAGAATCATCCATTGCCATTTCAAAGATTTCAAAAACGGTGAGTACAAAATGCTCATGACCTACGCTAAGAATGCTCGTGGTGCAATGGCCAGATATATCGTCAAAAATCAAATCGAAAGCATCGAAGGATTGAAGGGCTTTGATTTGAATGGCTACAGTTTTAATGCGAATTTATCAGATGAAACCAACTTCACGTTTACGCGTGATCAAATACTAAATTAATGATCAAAAAAGGACTACTCTTTATTGTTGGCGCGGGCCTAATTATGGCTTCTTGCAGTACAACAAATCAAACTACACCAAGCTCTTCGAGCTTAAACACTGAAAACGATTCTTTGAGCTACGCCATTGGTGTGTCTATGGGTGGAATGATGAAAGCTCAGGGCTTGGATTCATTGGATACAGATCTCATTGCTCTAGGTATCCGTGAATTGTATCAAGACACTGCTGTTATGACTCCTGAATCGGCTGATGCTTACACCCGAAATCAACTTCAAAAGCGACAAGATGCTCGCGATATGGCTGCAATGGCTGAGGGCTTGAATTGGTTGGCTGAAAATGCTACTCAGGAAGGCGTTATTACTTTGCCAAGCGGACTACAATACAAGGTGATTACAGAAGGAACTGGTGCTTCTCCTGATGGAAACGACCGTGTTACTGTTGATTACAGAGGTACCTTAATTGATGGAACCCAATTCGACAGTTCTTACGATAGAGGAAACCCAGCAACATTCCAATTGACGCAAGTTATTCGCGGATGGACAGAAGGAATTCCAACCATGACAGAAGGTGGAAAAACCATGTTCTACATCCCTTCTGATTTGGCTTATGGAAACCGTGCTGCCCCGGGCGGACAAATTCCAGCGAATTCTATTTTGATTTTCGAAGTTGAATTGCACAATGTTGAATCAGTAGATTAATTGCCCTTATGATTGGAGGCGTCATCGCGATTTCTGTAATTGTGCTCGTCATCTGGCAAGTGCTTTACTTCGCGAAGAAAAGAAAGCTTCGCCAATCTTCAGTTCCAGAAAATTTCCCACCCGCTTGGACCGACTTCTTGGTCAAGCGGGTGGCTTTTTTTAGAGGGCTTAACGAAGTTCAAAAACGCGACTTCGAACAAGCCGTATTGGGCTTTTTTCGGGAGGTAATTATTAGTCCCGTCAAAACCAAAATCACCCAAGAAGACCGCCTTTTGGTAGGTGCTGCAGCCATCATTCCCATTTTCTTTTTAGGAGAGCGCTCCTACCCTAACTTGCGAGAAGTCTTAATCTACCCCAGCGCCTTTGATGAGAGGCACCAGTTTGCAAACAAACAGGGTCGAATTGCAGGTATGGTTGGAAACGGTTACATGAACGGCACCATGATCCTCTCAAAAACCAGTATACTAGGTGGTTTCATGAATAATAAAGACGGCAACAATACCGCCATTCATGAATTTGTGCACCTCATCGATGGATGGGATGGTGAAATTGATGGAATTCCCAGCGCCATCATAGATAAGCCGCTTATTCTTCCTTGGATTGACGCCATGAAACAGGGCATTGACGACATTCGCAAAAACGAAAGCAATATCGACGACTATGGAGGAACCAACAGTGCTGAATTTCTTGCTGTTTGTTCAGAATACCTTTTTGAGAACCCTGCCCGCCTCAAAAGAGAACATCCCGAAGTGCATCGTTTGCTCCACAAAATGTTTCATCCAGAGCTTAATAAATAGACCCTTTTTGGTGTAACCTCCTAGGTACTTCTTCAGTATACCTTGTAACGGCAAAATTAAATGTCGTCACTAAAATGAAGCAATTCCTCCTTCTCACCAGTATATTTTTCATCGCTACAGGCCTTGGTTTTTCGCAAGCACCAACTTCTTCTTGTGGTTCGGATCAAGTGATGCAGCGCATGATGGATGCCGATTCTAACTACGTCAGAAACATCTTCATTCTGAACAAACGTGCCCGTGCTTTAGATAGATTACCGGCCAATGAGCGGAGCAATGAAATCCATACCATTCCGATTGTTTTTCACATCATTCATGAAGGAGAAGCTGTAGGTCAAGGTTCAAACTTATCCGATGAGCAAGTCTTGAGTGCACTTACTGCCTTGAATGAGGACTTTAGAAAGATTCAAGGATCGAATGGAGATGGTGATGGTGCAGACGTAGGGATTGAGTTTTGTTTGGCAAAAAGAACCCCAGAAGGAGATGCTACAAATGGCATTGTTCGCGTTGATGGCAGCGTGGTTCCAAACTACGCCGAAGAAGGAATTCGCGCATCAGGTGATCAAGGAGCACCTGAACTTGAGGTAAAAGCACTTTCCACTTGGCCAAGAGAAGACTACCTCAATATTTGGGTAGTGAATGAGATTGAAAACAATGATGCTTTAAACGGCATTCAAGGATATGCTTACTTCCCAATTAATAATCCCGTAGACGGCGTTGTTATGCTTCATAACGCAGTGGGAACCATTGGGAACATCAAGCCAAATACCGCACTTAATAGAACTTTGAGCCATGAAGTTGGGCACTATTTAGGGCTCTACCATACTTTTCACAACACCAACGATTGTGCTGCAGAAGTGAATTGTGAAAGCCAAGGCGATCGTGTTTGCGATACGCCTGTTACCACACTAGCTGTTAGTTGTGCCAATCCTGCTTGCGGTGGAACACAACAAACCGAAAATTACATGGACTACACGGCAGAATCTTGCCGAAACATGTTCACTGAAGGACAAAAAACAAGAATGAGAAGCACCTTGGAAAATGAGCGTACCTCAATCCTTTCAAGTGCTGGATGTGTTCCTGTAACAGATTACGATCTTGCAATTACCGAAATTACCTCACCTACGCAAAGTTCTTGTTACAATGAAATTACACCGCGCGTTAGAATGACCAATTACGGTAATGAAAACATCAGCGCAGCGAGCATTACTTATGGCATCGATGGTACTTATGATTTTAGCTTCTCTTGGTCGGGTAACTTGACGAGTGGAAGTTCAATTCTTATCGACCTACCTAGCATTACCAGTCCGGTAGGAACCCACTTCTTCAATGCACGCACAAACAACCCATCTGGTCAGCCCGACCAAAACGAAAGCAACGATGCGCTTAGCGGAGAATACACCATTGCTAATGGTGCAACCTTTGATCTCGCGGTTTCTTTAGATTATTTCGGTACAGAAAACACCTGGAGCATTGTTGATGAAAACGGAACCGAAGTGGCAAACGGCGGACCTTACATCAATAATAATCAAGGACTTGTGATGAACGAATCTGTTTGCCTCAATACCGGCTGTTATACACTATGGTTTTTCGATGTTTATGGTGATGGGATGAGTTTCACCAACGGATCTTACACCTTTACTGATGCCGACAACAACATTATCGCCTCCAATTCTGGAAACTTTGGAGATGAAGCCTCACACCCGTTTTGTGTAGAATTTGAAAACCCTGCTGTTGCACTCCTAGCAGATTTCAGTGCAAGCCAGACGACGATTTGCGCCGGAGCTTCAGTGAACTTCCAAAACGCTAGTCTTAATGAACCGAGCACCTGGACTTGGAGTTTCCCTGGAGGAAGTCCATCAAGCAGCTCACAAGTCAACCCACAAAACATCACTTACGCCACAGCGGGCACATACCAAGTTAGCCTCACCGTGAGCAATGACGCAGGTACAGATACAGAAACGAAAACAGCTTTTATTACAGTTGGCTCGGCTCCAAACATTAGTGTTAATGCGCTTAACCCAAGTTGTGCCGGACTCAATAATGGAAGCATTAGTCTTAGTGGAGTTCCATCTGGAAGCACCGTTTCTTGGAATACAGGAGCAAGCGGAAACAACTTGAGCGGATTAGCTGCTGGCACCTATACAGCAAACATTAATACCAGTAATGGCTGCACGGCAAGCGTAAATGCAGGTCTTAGCTCTCCAACAGCCTTAAATGCAAACCTCAGCGCAAACGCTCCTTCTTGTTTTGGTGAGAATGACGGAAGTATACAAGCCAATGTTAGTGGTGGAACATCACCTTATTCCTTTAACTGGAGCAATGGTGGCAGCAATAATCAAATCACAAATCTAATTGCTGGAAACTACTCTTGTAATATTAGTGATGCCAACGGCTGTAGCACAACACTGAATCAAGTTTTGAGTGAACCAAATGAGTTGGAAGCCAACTTGAGTGTTTTAAACATCTCTTGTGATGGATCTTTAGGTTCGGCTAGCATTGCTCCAATTGGAGGAACACCACCTTACACTGTCTTTTGGAGTACCAACCAATCATCTATGGGAATTGATCAACTTCAAGCAGGTAGCTACACCGTAAGTATTTTTGATGCTAATGCCTGTAATACCAGCGAAAGCTTCACTATTGTTGATGGAAACGAATTGAACATCATCCCAAGCATTACGGGCGTTTCTTGTTCTGGTAATAACGATGGGGCCATAAGTATCGACATCTACGGCGGAAATGGTAATTACAGCATTTCTTGGTCGAATGGAGGCAACAGCACAAGCATCAACAACCTGAGCGCAGGAACATATAATGTTAATGTAATTGATGGTAATGGATGTATGGGTGAAGCAAGCTTTGTGGTAGCTCAAAGCAATCCCATCAACATGAGTATTTTTAAGTCAGACATCTCATGCAACGGCTTAAGTGATGGAGAAGCGCAAGCAAGTATCAGTGGTGGAACACCTCCATATGATTTAACTTGGTCTAACGGCTCCACTAATTCAAGCATCTCCAACCTCAGCGCAGGCAGCTACAACCTTCAAGTGACCGATGCCAATGGCTGCGAGAGCAATGAATCAATCACGATTGTTGAACCAAGTGTATTGAATGCGTCTATTTCTTTGTTATCGAATGAGACTTGTGTTGGAAACGACGGTTCTCTTGCAGTTAACATCCTTGGAGGAACTCCAGCTTACACCATCACTTGGAACACAGGAGCAAACGGAACTACCCTTCTCAACCTTAGTGCAAATACCTACTCTGCAACTATTGTTGATGGTGGTGGCTGTAGCACAAATGCAAGTGGAACAGTGAATTATGATTGCGTTAATGAACTTCAATCTTCGATGTTGATTGATGAAGATTGTGGAGCCATGGACCTTCAATTGAGTGAATACATCACCTGTGAAGCAGTTGAAGGAGCGGAAATGTACCAGTGGAAAGTAGAAAACCTCGCTGCTGGTTTATATAGCGAAAGCTACACGATGGGAAACAATCCGAACCTCCTTTTGAGTGAAATTGATGATTTTGAATATGGCATGAATGCACAAGTAAGCATCCGTGTTCAGAAACAAGGAAATTGGTCGGCATACGGCGAAGCATGCACCATTGCTACAAGTCAAGATGTTCCAATGAGCTTGCTGTTCAAATCAGACTGTGGTGCCATTTTGGAATTACAAGACCAGTTGAACTGCACTCCTGTTGCGGGAGCATACGCTTATGAATGGGAAATTTCAAGTGCTGAAGAAAGCGCGATTTACCAGAGCTATGTGAATTTGCTCAATCTTGATCCAAGCATGGGATTCCTTCCTGGAGGAGAGTACGATGTTCGTGTTCGTGTACAGGTTGGAAATCTTTTTAGCGAATGGAGCAGCGCATGTACCATTAGCTTTGAGAACACTTCTGACCTTGAAAATTTAGGTGATAACACCAGTGGATTCCGAATTTATCCTAATCCATCAAATGGAGAAGAAATTTCTTTCGAAATGTGGAACCTTTCAGGAAGCCTTGACGTAATAGTATTCAAGGTCTTCGATACAGGAGGAAAGTTGATTGAAAACATTCAGCTTTCTCCGATGGGAGCCCCCAAGTTCACCACCACCTACCGCTTTGGTCGACGCCTCGCAGCGGGAATGTACTTTGTACAATACCAGCTTGGAAACGACCTCAAAGAGGAGAAGTTGATTGTTAGATGATATAGGGTGGAGACCAATTTACTTGGTCAAAGAAAGGCCCGCTTTTCCTTACGGAGAGCGGGCTTTTTGATGCTTATACTTTTTTCTTATCGAAGCTACTCTATAGGGTAGACAATCAGGGTTTCGTATTCTTCCGGACCATTAAGATCGGCTGGATCATTGATGTAGGCCTCGTATGGAGAGTGGCGGATTTGAAAGCCATGCTTCATCACATAGTCGTCAAGTTTCTCCCAAGTGCTTGCAGTTGTTTCATACGGACCAACATGCAAAGCGCTAAGGGCTCTTCCTCCAGCAATAAAACCTAAGTGAAAACTGGAATCGATGGATACACTATCAGCAATTGGAAAAGCGAATTCGGCGTCCATGCTTCCCTCCTTATACTCATGAACGATGAACATTGGAGCACCATTCATTTGTCCTTCAGCCAGAGCCAAAGCTTCGCCAAGTTTTCCATAAGCCATTTCATACATTGTTCCGTCCATCAAATCACTCTCCAAAACTTCCTTCATCCTTAAGCCGATGTACCACTGGTCTTGAAGCACCATCATATCGCCCTCAAATCGTTCCTGACTTTCGATAAAGGCTTTTAATTGTTCGAGACTGTGTTTATAATCTTTACGCACATTTTTCTCCACTTGAAAGGCCATCATAAAGAACCTACCCACAAATGGAATGTCTTCTTGATCCATGGTCCAAGTTACTTCGCTTCCCCCATCCTTCTCTTCAATCCACCATTCAGCAAAACTCGAATCTTCCATCCCCTCAAACTTCATTTCCATTTTCATGTGTTTGCCCGGACTTGCTTCTATAATGGTTTGCGTTCCATTGCCTTCGTTCGCGCTTTTCCAGGTATTGATCGCCCCCAGCCCTTTCTCTGACCCCGAATATTCATGAATCATAGCAGTGTCTCTGGTTTGCCAAGCGCCCCATTCTTCCCAAGTTTTAAGGTCTGAAATGGTTTGATAGACTTCCATGGGCGATGCTTCTATTTGCACGCTTTCTTTAACATGCATTGCTTTTGGTCCGGCCGCTGCGATAACAAGAAATGCCAACACAATCACAGCCAAAACCATGAGGATGATTTTTAATACTTTCATTTTAATGGGTTTAAGGTGTTTAAAACGAATGTAGTAAAACTCCATTATACATTTGCAAGACAAGAATCTAGCTTTGTAACTTGCCGCTATGGAAGAAACAATTGAAAAGATACCACCGTTGATCACTAATGATGCCGTGGTTTTAGGAATTCTACTCGTTATACTTGGTGGTTTATTCTACCTCAACAAGCTAAAGGCCTTTCAACAATTCTTTCGCTTTGTTCCCTTATTACTCCTGTGCTATTTCATTCCTGCAATAGTTAATAGCTTGAATATTATTGATGGTGAAACTTCCAATCTCTATTTTGTTGCTTCGCGATATTTACTTCCAGCAGCGCTTATTTTACTCTGCTTGAGCATTGATTTGAAGGGAATTATTTCTCTCGGACCGAAAGCCATTATCATGTTCTTCTCGGCAACCGTGGGTATTGTAATTGGTGGTCCGATAGCTCTTTTAGCTGTTTCTGCCATTGAACCCAGTGTTCTGGGCGGAGACGATCCTGAGGCTTATTGGCGCGGTTTAAGCACCATTGCGGGCAGTTGGATTGGCGGTGGCGCAAATCAAACCGCCATGAAAGAGATTAGTGAAACTACCGACACCCAGTTTTCTGCAATGATTATTGTTGATGTGGTTGTGGCGAACATTTGGATGGCTGTTCTGCTCATTGGAGCGGGAATGAGTGCTCGTATTGATCGCTGGTTTAAAGCTGATAACTCGGCTGTTGAAAACCTTAAATCGCGCGTAGAATCGTATCAAGCAAGCATTCAACGCTACACCACGTTCCCCGATTTAATGGTGATTGCTGCCATTGCCTTTGGTGGTGTGGCTGTGGCTCATTTGGTGGCTGATGGCCTTTCACCAAGCATCTCAAAAAACTTCAGCGCTATCCTTTCGGAGAACCCTGATTCTTGGGTTCAGTACTTGAGCTCTCTTGAAAGCGGTTTCTTCTGGCTCATCATTACGGCCACCCTTGTGGGTATTGCTCTGTCGTTCACGAAGGCCCGAAATTATGAAGGTGCCGGCTCGTCTAAAATTGGATCGGTATTTCTTTATGTTCTTGTTGGAACCCTCGGAATGAAAATGGATTTGCCCGAGTTGATTAACAATTGGGACCAATATTGGGCGGTGATTCTTATTGGTTTGATTTGGATGTTCGTTCACATTGTTTTCTTGCTGATCATGGCCTACATCGTAAAAGCGCCGTTTTTCTTTGTTGCCGTTGGTAGTCAAGCCAACGTTGGTGGTGCTGCTAGCGCCCCTGTTGTGGCTTCTGCCTTCTCTCCTGCTCTTGCGCCTGTTGGTGTGTTATTGGCAGTTCTAGGCTACGCTGTTGGAACAGTTGCAGCGATACTTTGTATGGGAATCATGCACTCCGTTTCGATGTGAACATGAGCCGCAAGGCTTTGTTTTCATATGCAAACAAGAAGATGAAAATAGAAGTGTGGAGCGATACGATTTGTCCGTTTTGTTACATCGGAAAACGCAAGCTAGAAAAGGCTTTGGCGAAGTTCGGGCATCAAGATGAAATCGTAGTGCTGTGGAAGAGTTTTCAGCTCAACCCTAACATTCCCAAAGATCTCCCTAAATCCACAAACATGATCGCTTACTTGGCGGCATCGAAGTCTTGGAGTATCGAAGAATCAAAAGCAGCTCACAAGCATGTGGCTGAGATGGCGGCAAAAGAAGGGCTTAATTATGACTTTGATAATGCCATCGTTGCTAATTCTATGGACGCCAATCGTTTCATCCACCTTGCACAACGCTTCGGAGTTCAGAACGAAGCCGAAGAGCTTTTGTTTAAGGCCTATTTCACAGAAGGAAAAGACATCGCTGATCTCGAAACCTTGGTTCAAATTGGTGGTGAACTTAAGATTGAAGCTGATGTGGTAAGAGAAGCCATGAATTCTGATGCCTTTCAACACGCCGTAAACCAAGACATTCAAGAGGCCCAAGCAATTGGTGTTAGGGGTGTTCCCTTTTTTGTTTTTGATCGGAAATTTGCCATTTCAGGTGCACAAGCCGATGCTGTTTTTGACGATACACTCAAGAGTGCCTTCGAATCGTGGAAGGGGGAAGAACAAACATTCATCAGTCCTGAAAACCAAGGAGATGCCTGTAGCGTTGATGGCGATTGCTAATCAGATTTCTCTTACAAACCTTCATGTAACCTATAAGTAGTTCCTGCGTAAACCTCAGAGAAACAAGAAATTGTCTGATTATGCGCACCATCCTCACCACGCTCGCATTGATGTTCTTCTTTTTGAACACTGTGCAGTCAAAACACCATTATACCTTCCACTCTATCGTGAGCCTAAGCGCTCCTGAAGTGAAAGAGGTCCAGTTCTTCATTGAAGCTCAACTTCTGCTTGGCGACAGGTGTCGATACTCCAGCAACTTGACCTCATGGCCGTCTTCCCCAACCCAGGAAGTGGGAAATTTAAAGTTTTGTTCCGCATGTTTGATGCTTCACCCATTCAACTCATTGTGCACGACTTAAGTGGCAGAATAATTCATGACGAAGCATTGAAGACGGAAGAAGGTGTAAATGACCTCATTCTAGACTTGAGTGATGCGCCTTCGGGGACCTACTTTTTGAAGTTTGTTGATCATTACGGAAGTACTTTAAATCAAAGTAGAATTAGCATCAAATAGTCTAAAAATTCATGAACTTAGCGGGCTATTCCTTGTTTTTTACACGTGTTTAAAATTGCCTGGCATCCTATTTACGCTCACCCACTTCCAGAGAATCATCGATTCCCTATGGAGAAGTACGACCTTTTGCCTCAACAATTGATGCATGAAGGATGCATCGATCAGGCGCAGCTTTTTGAGCCCAGCGGACTCCTTCTCGAGGACGAAATTCTTCGAACCCACCAAGAAGCTTATTGGCAAAAGCTCAAAACACTATCTCTAAGCAAACAAGAAATCAGGAAAACCGGCTTTCCATTAAGCCAGCAATTGATTGATCGGGAGCGTTTGATCATGCAAGGCACCATAGATTGCGCGCAACACGCCTTGAAAGACCGAATATCAATGAATATCGCTGGCGGCACGCATCATGCTTATTCTGATCGTGGAGAAGGCTTTTGTTTATTGAACGATCTCGCCCTTGCAGCAAATCACCTCTTGCATCACCAAAAAGCCAAAAAAGTAATGATTATCGACCTCGATGTGCATCAAGGGAACGGAACTGCAGCAATTTTCAGGGATGAAGAAAGGGTATTTACGATGAGCATGCACGGAGAGAAAAACTATCCTTTACATAAAGAAAAAAGCGACCTCGATATTCCTGTTTGGGATGGAATCGATGATCGCTCGTATCTTGATTTGCTTGGTTCACACCTTGAAAGTACAATTGACCATTTCCAGCCCGACTTTTGTTTCTATCAATGTGGTGTGGATGTATTGGCCAGTGACAAACTTGGTCGATTAGGATTAAGTATCGAAGCTTGTAAGGCACGAGACAGACAGGTGTTTGATGCCGTTCTAGAACGAAACATCCCCATCGTATGTGCCATGGGTGGAGGCTACAGCGAAGACATCAAAGTGATTATTGATGCCCACGCCAATACATTTCGCTTAGCAGACCAATTGTTTTTCTGATTGTTGATCTGGTTATGAGTCCAACATGTGTCCCATACTCTCCTTCTTAGTTCGAAGGTAAGGTGCGTTCTCATTGTCTTCAGCCACAATAATTGGAATGCGCTTCATCACTTTAATACCAGAATTGTCGAAAGAAGCTATCTTTTCTGGATTGTTGGTGAGTAAGTTAATTTTTGAGATCCCTTTCGATTTTAGGTATTCAATGGCCGGCGTGAAATCGCGATCATCAGCGTGGAAGCCTAGAGCTAAATTAGCTTGAATCGTATCCATCCCCTGATCTTGGAGATTGTAAGCTCTAAGCTTGTTTTCAAGACCAATACCTCTACCCTCTTGACGAAGGTAAATCACTACTCCTCCATTAGACTCGATGTACTCGCTCGAGCGGTGCAGTTGTTCTCCACAATCGCAACGCAGTGACCCGAAGACATCTCCAGTCATGCACTCACTATGTATTCTAACGTTAATTACCTCTCCAACGAGGGATTTTACCAATGCTAAATGAGGGAAATCAGGAAATTCGCTAGCGAATGCTTCTAATTTAAATGTACCTCTCGTACTCGGTAAACGGGCTTCTGTTGTTTTTATCACCTTATTCTTTCTAGGTACATATAAAAAATGAACACGGAAAATGTTCTCAGTACAAAGTTAAATATTCTGATTGAGTTGATTTTTTCTTCACACTACTTAACCTTTAGGACTTCACCAAGCAGCAAAAAGCCGCTAGCATTCGAATACTAGCGGCTTGATTTGTACAATTCAATATCAGTTACATGCTACTCCGTAAAGGCCAAGGAAGATGACCAAATCAGCGGCATTCACAAAGCCGTCTAAGTTAAGATCTACTGGACAAGGATTCGCAACGGCGAAGGTACAAGTGCCGTTATCCATGTTTGCTTGGGGGTTGTAGTTCTCTGCTTGAGGATAGGTACATCCATTTAAAATTGGCGTTGCACAAGAACCATCATCACTTCCTGCGAAAGGATTAAATTCTAGTGTGAAAGGATTGGTACAACCGCTGCACGCTTCACAAGCCTCATAGCAAACTACATCGAGAACAAGCGAGGTATTTCCAAGCACCAGTTCTCTATTATTTGAGCCAAAACCGTTCTCAACCGCGCAAGGTGCTGGTACCAATTCATCTTCACCAAACTCATCGCCGTTTACAAACTTGTAGAAGTAGCTTGTATTGGCATTCAGTTGAACGCTGTACTCATAGATACCATAGCCCAAGTAGGTCATTGGGGTTGCTGCAGGGTCCCAACTTTGAAAGTTTGCGGTAAGATGAACTCCTTCTGGTGCAAGCGTCTCATTTGACATATCAACTCTGAAGGTCACCGTTACTTGAGGAGGTACACATGCAGAACAGGTCCCAAAGCACACCAAAGGTTGCACCTGATCGCTTGACGCCAGTGTAAGCAGCCTGTTGTTATTCTGAGCGCATGCCCCAGTAAGGCTTTCTGCTTGTGGAGCGGAATTACCATTTATAAAGAGATATTCAAAAGTGCTTTGTTCTTCTAAGAAGATAGTTGTTTCCCAAATGCTTCCTCCTACATTCGTCAACGGATTGGCTGTTGGATCCCACGCATTGAAATCACCAAAAACATAAACTCCGTTTGGGTCAACATTTTCGTTCACCATATCGACGCTAAAGGTGACTGCAAAGCTTGGTGGTGGACAGGCAGCACAAGAGGCAAAACAAACCGCCTCTAGGTTGATGTCAACTTCCGCTGTAGCCAAGAATCTATTGCCATTTACAGCGCATTCCGCAGGAATAGACTCATCCAGACCAAAGGCATTTCCATTAATAAATTTGTACTCAATCGCACTGTTCTGTGGAAGCTCTAAAGTTAGTGTCCAAATCCCAGCTCCTTGATCAATCATCGGGTTTGCCGCAGGATCCCAGCCTTGAAAACTTCCCGCTAAATGTACTCCATTGACATCAACAACTTGCTCGCTCATGTCTACTTGAAAGGTCACTAAAACTGTTGGAGGATTGCATACAGCACAAGATGCGAAGCAGTGCAGAGGAATCGTTTCATCAGCAAAACCAATGGTATAGCTTCTATTGAATGCCCCAAAGCCATCATCAACACCACAGGTAGCAGGAACACTTTCTTCGTTTAGGAAGTCTGTACCATTGATGTATTTGTATTCAATGCTTGACCCTGCTGGAAGCGTAAGTTCGTAGGTCCAAACACCATTACCTTGGTCAGTTAATGCATCAACACCCGTAAGCCAAGGCGTAGGATCTTGAAAACTACCTGCGATATAAACACCATTCGGGTCTACTGTTTCGTTACTCATGTCTACTTGAAAAGTCAAGGTAACATCTGGAACGATGCAGGTATTGCAGCTCGAGAAGCAATGTAAGGGCAAGGTTTCATTACTTGTTGGTGCCGTAATCACACGATTAAAGCCACCGTTAGCGTCGTCTTCGCCACAGTTTGAAGGCGCCAACTCAAGTCCTGAAAAATCGTTACCGTTAATGTACTTATAAGTATACACCTCACCTTGATTAAGCACTAAAGTTGTTGTCCAAATTCCATTCCCTTGATCGGTCAGCGGTTCAGCTGTAGGGTCGAAGCCATTAAACGATCCCGCCAAGTGAACTCCATTCACAGAAACTAGCTCATCGCTCATATCCACTTGAAAAGTAACTTCAACACTCGTGTCCACACAAGCCGCGCACTCAGCAAAACAAACTACAGGTAGCACTTCATCGACACTAGCGAAAACGTGCGTTCTGTTCGAATTTGGCGCGCATGCTAGTGGAAGTTGTTCATCTTCACCCCAAGCATTTCCATTGATAAATTTGTATTCGTAGGTATTCAATTCAGCTAAGGTGAGTGTTACCTCGTAAATACCATCTAAATCTGGGTCAAGCATTTCTATACTGCTCGGATCCCATTGCGCATAAGCTGGGTTGTCGATAGTTCCATCATTGTTAGGGTCTGCGAAGTTCCCTGCCAGGTGCACACCGTTTGGAGAAAGCACTTGTTGGTTCATGTCTACTTGAAAAGTAAGATCATAGCGCGTGATGGGAATGCTTACCGACCAAAACGAACTTCCATAATCATTCTGTCCCCCATTAAAGGTATAAGGTGCAAGCCCCACTACCGTATTTAGTGCATCGTCCCAAACACCAGCACTAAGAGCTACAGAAACATTTGCATTGTTTGCTGTTCCCCATTGCATGTAGTCAACTAAGTCGTTAGGGTCGGGGAAATTACTGCTAGAATAAAGTCCAATTTCTCCGTTATCGTCAGTACATCCAGGCCAAGAAAGCGTAAGAACTTGGTTCGGAGAGAGTTGCAAGCTACCGCTCAATACTGTAATTGTAGACAACTGATTGAACACTGGGAAATTGTTTAAATAGTAGCTGCTCAAGTCGATACTTGCTGTTCCAAGGTTTTGGATTTGTACTTCTTGGTTGTCTGGATTCACAGAAATAATTCTAGGATCAGCTTGTGGGCTGAAACAAGCAGAACAAGAGTTCCAGCAGAACGGACCATAATTTGCGTCTGCTTGAACATCAATTCTTCTATTAAAAAAACCTCCACTGTTGAACACACAGCTTTCGTTACCGTTAAAGTTCTCTTGGTTGGCTAGATTATCAACAGAAAATTTAAAGTCCTGAACTCCTGCAGGAAGCGTTAGGGTGATATTATAAATGTTGTCGAATTCAGGGTCAGCTAAGACATCGCAATTCCCGCAGAACCCGTTCCAGCTTCCACCAATAGCTACATTAGTGAATACGCCTGGGTATTGCGACATGTCTACTTCAAAGGTAATGTCGTAGGAATACGTGCAAGAACCATCATCCTCCACAGCGTTAGCGTCGTAATTATCTGCATTAATATCGGTACAAGCGCTTGGAATTGGACAAGTAAAACAAGTTCCAAAGCACACGGGGTCCAGCACAAGCGCACTTGATGCTGTATTTAGAAATCGATTCCCATTAGATGCACATTCAAAAGGAACTTGTTCATCGTTTCCCCATGCATTTCCATTGATGAACTTGTATTCAAAGAAAGCAAGCTCATCCAATTGCAGAATGATTGACCAGATTCCATTTCCAGTATCAGTCAATGGTGTTGCAGCAGGATCCCAATTTTGAAAAGACCCTGCGAGATGAACTCCATTCAGGTCGACAGTTGTTTGCGACATGTCTACTTGAAAAGTAACATCAACTGTTTGAGCGCTAAGACTAAGGCTGAATAAAGCCGCAAGCGCGAGTAGATAAAGCGTTTTCATAATGAGTCGTTCAGTTAAAGGCAAACAACTGTGGTTCACCCATTTGAGAATAAAAACATACAAAATATAAGTGTCCGAATTACACTTTAAAGCCAAGATTCGACAAGTGCAGGACCTTTTTATTCAGTATCTCCTTGGTAAGTAATCGCGGCTTTATTTACGATAAGCAAATTTGCTAGTGCTGCAATAAGCAGTGAAACTCCAGCGAGGAGCATTGCATTAATTGCTCCTGGCCCGAAAACACCTTCATAAATTGGGGTGAGCGCCGTTGCCGCCATGATTTGAGGTATCACAATAAACATATTGAATAGGCCCATATACACTCCCATTTTTTTCGGGTTGATGAAGGACGACAGCATCGCATAGGGCATGGATAAAATAGAACCCCATGAGACTCCAATACAGATAAAAGAGAAAATGAGATGTTGTGGGTTTGTGATAAAATACATGCTTAAGAAACCAACAGCTCCGAGCATGAGACTGAGCATGTGAACATACTTTCTATTGATTCTTCTTTTTGAGGTATATAAAGTAAGCAGCAATGCAAAAGCCATTGAGCTTAATCCATACATTCCCATATAAGACCCAACCAAATCTGCTGCATTATTAAAGGCTTTATCTTGGTCAACATAGTCAATCGTAGCTGCGAAGTATTGTGCATTTTCAGCTTGAAAGAATGCAATTGCATCTAAAGACTGCTCATCAAAGCTTTCCATCATTGGTTTTTCTGGTAAGCTTGGTTTTGGCGCTTTAAAAATATGTTCGGTTAAAGCAGGTGTTGCTAAAGACCACATGGCAAAGAATGCAAACCAAGAAAAAAACTGAACCACTCCCAGTTTTTTCATAGTTAGTGGCATGTTTCCTATGTTTTTAATCACTTCCATTGAAGCTTTGATCAAGCCGGCATTTTCTTTTTTCTCTCTTTCAAAAGCATCCATGTCTTCTGGAGGATATTCATCTGTTGTGAAAACGGTATATAGAATTGAGCCTAAAAACACTACTGCCCCAATAGCAAAGGCAATCTTAACTGATTCAGGTACAACACCTGGTTCCGCTTCATTACTCACCCCAAACTGATTCACCAACCAAGGCAAATTCGATGCAATGTAAGTTCCAATTCCGATGATTAGGGTCTGCATCACAAAACCGTAAGAGCGCTGAGAATCGGGCAATTTATCTGCAACCAAGGCTCTAAAAGGCTCCATTGAAATGTTTATCGATGCATCTAGGATCCACAAACTACCAGCGGCAATCCAAAGTGCCGAACTATGAGGTACAAAGAAGAGGGTTATTGAACTTAAAATTGCTCCAATAAGAAAAAACGGTCTTCTTCTTCCCCATCTAGGATGCCAAGTATTATCTGAAAGGTGACCAACAATTGGTTGAACTAAGAGTCCGGTTAATGGAGCAGCAATCCATAGCATGGGAATATCGTGTTCATTAGCTCCTAAGGTTTGGAAGATTCTGCTCATAAACCCGCCTTGCAATGCGAATCCAAACTGAATTCCAAGAAATCCAAAACTCATGTTCCATATCTGGAAAAAACCCAATTTCTGCTGCTTTCTCATGTTCTCATTGTTTGAAGGTGGAAGATAATAAATCAAGTGTAATTACTACACTAACGAAAATTAATCAAAAAAAAGACCCCTTCTCATGGTTGAAAAGGGGTCTTTTAAAGGTCTTATTTATTACTCGCAAATCGTTCCAAGAACGGCCAAGAAGATCAAAAGATCGGCAGCATTGATAATTCCATCTGCGTTGAAATCGCCAGCACATGATGCCGGAGAGAAGTCGCAAGAACCGTCATCAACGTTCGCATAAACATTGTAATTATTGGCAAGAGGGTCTGTACATCCAGGTCTTGAGTAAACGCAAGAACCATCATCGATTGTTGCATTCGAATTGTAGTTATCTGCTAAAGGATAAGTACATCCGTTTACTTGACTGAAGGTACATGAACCATCGTCGTTGTTTGCTGCTGGGTTGTAGTTGTCTGCTAATGGGTTCGTACATCCTGAGATGATACAAGAGCCATCGTCGTTGTTCGCTGCTGGGTTGTAGTTATCTGCCGCTGCATTCGTACATCCTGAAATCACACAAGAACCATCGTCGTTGTTCGCTGCTGGGTTGTAGTTGTCTGCTGCTGCATTCGTACATCCTGAGATCACACAAGAACCATCATCGTTGTTCGCTGCTGGGTTGTAGTTGTCTGCCGCTGCATTCGTACATCCTGAAATCACACAAGAGCCATCGTCGTTGTTCGCCGCTGGATTGTAGTTATCTGCTGCAGGGTTTGTACATCCTGAAATCACACAAGAGCCATCATCGTTGTTCGCTGCTAGGTTGTAGTTGTCTGCTA
>JAQWFN010000080.1 GCA_029238785.1 Flavobacteriales bacterium
CAGAGCGTCAGAATAATGATGATAAACCAAAGGCTCCAGGGTTTTGCCGTCGAACATCAATTTCAATCCATTGATTGACGCTGTGTATTGATCCCAGACGAGTTGAATGTCTTCAATGATTTCAATACTTGGTTCTTCGGGTGTTGTTCTTTCTTCAAAGAGGGTCAAGCTTAAAAAGCAGTAGTTCAGGCTATCGAGCCATTGAGCGTTTTTAAATTCGAGTTGTACTTCGTTTTCTAGGCCGATCGAAGCGCGGGTAGCATGCCCTCTTTTTTGGGCTGATAAGGAAATGCTACAGACGAAAAGTAAGGCAACAAAAAGGTGTTTTATGCGAAAAGTAAGCCAAGCGAAAGCTGTTCTTTTTTTGCTCATCTTAGGAAAGTTACATGCACGTCATGTCCTAGTGTAGACCATCACTTTTTTCAGCTTTTCCTGAGTTTGAAGTACTCGCATAAAAATGGGGGATCATTTATCGAAAGTCAAGTAAAGCTTGGACTAAATGCATATTTAGCATTTAAAAATACAAAATTACAAGGCTAAGACGCTTACTGTCTCATTTTCATTTGCTCCTCCAACCAAGAGGGGTCGCCCTTCTGGTAGCTTTCACTGAAGCCTTTCAGTGTTTGAAGGAAGTTGTTCCAATTGCTGTGGTGGTGTTGAAGGTCGCTAAAATACGGACCAGCAACCAGCTTCACTTCGCACGTTCCTGCTTCTGGATTTTCATCAATAAAGAATTTTTGCACGTAGTTTTCTCCGTTCACCACGTAGTCCAATTGTGCGTAAACGCCGTCCCATACCACGGAACACTTACCAATAGTTCCTGGAATACCGTCAATCTTGGGGTATTCCACCTTGGCTTCTGGGCGCCAAGCTCTGGTGAGAAAAGCATCATTGTTTAAACTTGCCATGAGCTCGTTTTCGAAAGTGAGTCCGGTCATGATTTTCCATATTTTTTCTCGTGATGCTTGCACCTCTATGTTGCTAACCACAAATGGTCTTGATCCCAATTCAATCACTTCCTTAGGTTCAAGAAAGCTCACTTCGTCCAACCAAGCAGAACCGTTACCTCCATTGGCATATCGGAAACCCACAATAGAGTCGGAATCAATGATGGAGGCTTGAATAACAATAATCACTTCGTCTTTTTCCGTGTGTTGGTTGTAGTAGGTCGCTACCGCAGGAAGTTGGATATCAAGAGGGCGGGCATTGGGGTGAATTTCTGGGTCGATAAACATTAAAGAACGACCGTCTCTTGTTTCTTCTTGTGTTGGCATTCTCCCCAATATCACAGGCACCGTGCTCAGGTCTTGAATGTCCATTGCGGGGAAGCCTCTCAGGTTGTCTGGACAATACCAGCCACCGTATTCGTGTTGGGCTTTTTTCTTTTCACCGTGATCTTTTTGAATGCTGTGATCTTCTTGTTTGCAAGCTAAAGCGCTAGTATTTTCAACATTGTTTGAAGATGCACAGTCAGTTTCTTCTTGGCAAGAGCTGAGTGAAGTCATTAAAATGATGAGTAATGAAAAGGGGAGGAGTGATGGTGTTCTCATGTTGTTTTTTTGAATCAAGAGGTAATATCCTAAAGTGTTTAAGCGTAAAGCTATTCTATCATCTTGATGGGCGCTATTTTCATATGTAAAAGTGTGTAAATGGCGTGTAAAACTTCATTTATCGCTTTAATGAGAACTTGGTTTTCGCCAATTCCAACGCTTCTCCAAGTAGCTCATGAATGAGGTCAATAGGGAGGTCTTTTTCTGGGTCGATGCGAAGGATCTTCATCAGTTTCCGATCGCCTTGTTCCAAAAGGGGATGCTCGAGGTGGATTCCATCAACCCAGAGGATGTAGGGCATCTTGCTCTGTTTGTGCATCGACAAGAAACAAAACATCCGCTTTCCCCTCATAAAACAAGGAATGCCCCATTTTAGCCCTTCGTTGACCTCCTCGCTTGAAGCCAGAATGATTTTCCTCAAGGCCAATAGGCAGCTTTGGTGTGGTTCAACTTGTTTTTCGTAGAAGTGGTCTGGAAGCATGGAGTCTCAATTAAAGTAATGTCTATTGCATCAGTTTATTGGTGTGACGCAATATTCTAATCCAACTCCACAATCACCTCATTTTTTCTACCGAAAACTTCATAAGGTGGGTTGTAGCCGAGGTAGTAGAAACGAGTTGAATACCCAATGCCGGCCTCGTCCAAAGCTTTGGTGAGCTTTTCTTTGTGAAGGGCAATTTTCTCATCATCGCTCCAGCCCCCGAAAGTAATTGCGGCAACACGCTTTGCGGGCATTTCTTTGAATTCGATGTCCGACTGATTGGGCTTGGGCAAGTTGCTCTTGTTGAATTTCTTTGGAACCATAAACATCATGGTCATGCTGTCTTCTAACGACATGGCCACGGGCGAAGTCATGGCAATTTTTTCCTGTTTCTCATTCGCCCCAAAAATATAACCGGCCAAAATGGAAAAGCCTTGACTAGATGCCTTTTTGTATTCATTAGATCCTAGTTTTACCGAGGTAAATAAACTGGCTTCATAAGCGCGAATTTCGAAGTCGCCAAAGCTCTTTTCTACGGTGTAAGGGTAGCTTTCTATGCTTTGTTGACTCTTCCAAGCGAAGATTTGGACGGCGGTAAATCCAACAACTAAAATGCCTACAAAGATCAGGAGGAAGGCCATGGCTCTTTTGCGAATTTGGGTTTTATTCATCTTAGCTTCAAGGTACAACTATTATGGCTGAAATGACCATTTCAATTAAGCTTGGTTACACTTTACTACCTTGGGGTCAGAAACGCACTTCTTGCTCTTAATGCTAGACAAATTGAAGTTAGCTATTCAACAATGCAAAAGCGCATTGCACTGATAAAAAAATACCCACATTAACCCACCTCTATTTCTGCTCCAAGCTCTTCCAGATGCACAAAGAAATCCGGATAGGATTTGGCGACGGCGTCTGCACCTTCAATGGTGATAGGCGCTCCAGCTATTCCGAGGATGGCTGCAGCCATGGCAATGCGGTGGTCGTTATGTGAATTTAAGGTGGCTTTCTGAACTTTTCCTGGGTGAATGATCATCTTATCGTCGATCAACTCCACTTTGATGCCGGCTTTGGCAAACTCTTCTTGAATCACCAGGGCTCGATTGCTCTCTTTGTGTTCCAAACGGTGAACGCCTAAAAGGGTAGTGGGCTTTTTAGCAAAAACGGCCATGGCGGCGAGTACAGGGAAGAGGTCGGGACAATCAGTTGCGTTGAATTCAAAACCGCGCAAACGGTGTGAATGGATGTGCAGGCCCTCCTCGGTATTCATCAGCTTGGCACCGGCGAAAAGCAAGGCTCCTTTCACAGATTCATCGGCCTGCGTAAACCGGGTCCCCAAGCCTTCTACTGCAAACTTGTTCCCTCCAGCAACTGCTCCAGCGGCGAAAATAGCTGCTGCACCGCTCCAATCGCCCTCTATGACAATCTCGGCAGGCGTATATTGCTGCTTTCCCCTTATCTTGAATGTGTGGTAATCTTCATGTTCAACGGCAATCCCGAATGCTTCCAAAACTTCAAGTGTAAGGTCGATGTACGGAGTACTCTTTAAGTCTTTAACGTGAAGCACGCTGTCGTTCTCAGCCAAAGGAAGCGCCATCAAGAGTCCGGTCAAAAACTGTGAACTCAAGCTGCCATCGACGTCGATTTCACCACCTTTAAGCGGACCTTCAACATCGATGGGTAGTTTTCCGTTGTTGGTACTGCATTTTCCTCCAAGAGCGGGAATAAGTTCTTCGAACAGGCCCATTGGTCTGTTCATCAAGCTGCCTTCACCCACGATGGTGATGGTTTCGCTCAGCATGGCCACAATTGGAGTAAACATGCGTGTTCCAAGTCCAGATTCGCCCATGTGCACATAATCGGCTTGCGCTTTCATTCCTCCGGTAACATGAAGTGCTCCGTCGATCAAGGCTGTTTTGGCGCCGAGTTGTTCAATTACAGCGCCAATATTAAGGCAATCGGCACTTGAGGCAGGATTGTGGAGAACACTTGTTCCATTGGCCAAAAGCGCTGCGGCCAAAGCGCGTTGCATCAGACTTTTTGAGCCAGGAACAGTAACAGATCCTTCTAAACTCGAAGGGAAAACGGTGAGCTTCATTACTTCTTGATTCCAGTGTAAATGGTGGCAATTCCGCCTGTTAAGCGATGTTGTTGAACTTCGCTATAACCACATTTTTTCATGATGTTCATGAATTCCTCTCCTTGTGGAAATACTTGAACACTCTCTGGTAAATATGTGTAAGCCCTGCTGTCTTTAGAAACGAGTTTCCCTACCAAAGGCATCACTACTTTGAAATAAAACCAGAACAATTGTTTGAAGGGGAATGACTTGGGCTTCGAGAATTCTAAAACCAATCCTATACCGTTCGGAGCAAGCACACGGTGCATGTCGCTCAATCCTTTTTCCAAGTTCTCAAAGTTTCGAACACCAAAAGCAACGGTGAAGGCATCGAAGTAGTTATCGTCAAAAGGCAAGTTCTCACTGTCGCCATAACGGAGGTCGATGACTTTTTCATAACCCCGTTTTTTAACCTTCTTCCTACCAATCTCAAGCATTCCATTGGAAATGTCTACCCCAATAATTTCAGTAGCTCCAAGTCCCATTCGTTGCGCTTCAATCGCAAAATCACCGGTTCCTGTTGCAACGTCCATGAGTTTTTTCGGACCTCTTTTCTTGAGTATTCGGATGGCTTTTTTTCTCCAGAGGACATCAATACCTAGGGAGAAAAAGTGGTTCAAGGCATCGTAGCTGTGAGCAATGTTATCGAACATTTCAGCCACTTGCTCTTTTTTGGCTTTGTCATCAGGGGAGGTGTACGGAGTTACTTTGGTTCCCATATTTTGTGTTTATCCCACCATGGTATGGCCTTCGGGATATTTATAGTTTTTACTTATCGATTCTTTTGCAACGGCAAAGGCTACGGTGAGTGTTCCAACCCTTCCCACAAACATGCTCACAGCAATGATGATTTTTCCCGCAGCACTAAGGTCTGCCGTAATACCAGTACTCAAGCCTACAGTTCCCATGGCGCTCACTTGCTCAAAGATGAGGTCGAGAATGGTTCGTCCTTCTTGAGCGAGAATGTGCGCCTCTGTGATAGACAACAAAAATATGCAGATAAGGTTCCCTACAACAAAGAAAAGCAAGACAGAAAAAGCACGTGCAACGAGCAAATTGGAGATGCTGCGCTTGTAAAGTGTGGTTTGAGATTTACCTTGAATGGTGGCTAAAATATTGGCGGAAATGATTGCAAAAGTAGAGGTCTTAATACCACCTCCAGTAGAGCTTGATGATGAACCAATGAACATCAATATCACTAAAACAAACAACATGGGAACACCTATTGATCCAATGTCAACGGTGTTAAACCCAGAGGTTCGAGTCACTGATTGAAACACGGCGGTGGTGACTTTTCCAAACAATGATTGTCCGGCCAAAGTGTTGTTGTCTTCAAGCACAAAATAAAGCACAGAACCAGCAATAACGAGTCCGATAGAGAAGTACAAAGCAATCTTCGTACTGAAAGTAATCTGTTTCCAAGGGTGTTTTAATCGGTCTCGAAGTTGTTTTGGGTCGAAGATGTTAAACACGGCCATCATCCCTAAAGCCCCAAAGAAAACGAGTATGGTTACAATCCAGTGAACATAGTAATTCTGAGCTACGAGCGGATCACCTAGTCCGCCAGAAAAAAGTGAAATCCCGGCATTATTAAAAGCGCTGACTGAATGAAAAAGGCTGAAGAACCAACGCTCACCGTTGCTGCTAAATGGAATGGCATCATCCCAAAAAATATACATCATTACGGTGCCAATGAGCTCAATACCGATACTCCAAACAACCACTTTTGTGAGCATTCCGCGGGCTGAAATAGATGTTTCGCGATTCACAAAGTCTTCAATACTGTCGTGGTGCTTCACGCTCAAACCAAACTTCGCCGCAAGTGCTAAGAAAGAACCAAAGGCAATGATGTTCAAACCACCTAATTTGATGAGTACCAACAACACGAACTGACCTTTAAACGTGAAGAAGTTGGGCGTGTCTTCTACCATCAAGCCGGTGACGCAAGTGGCAGAAGTAGAGGTGAAAAAGGCGTCGAGAAAGTTCATGCTTCCTTCGATGGTGGTCATTTCTGGGAGCATCAATAAGCCGGTTCCTCCAAAAATTAGAGCAAAGAAGGAGAAAATAAAAACAACGGATGGGTGCACCTTGAAACGGGGGAGCACCGGACCCAAGCGCTTCAATTCAATCCAAACTACTGAGAAGAAATAGAGTTGAATGAAGATATTCCGAAGGTCGGTAAAGCTCTTAAAACCAAAGCGTTGAAACAGGGCTTCGAGCAGCAGGGTACCAAAGAGGTTGTAGCTCACTGCTTCTACTACCAGAAGTGACATCAAAAAGCCTTCAAACCAGGAGTTTTTGATGAAATCAAGCGGGCTGAAATCGTAAACAATTCGAAGCAAATAATGAAGTACATAAAAAGCAAAAGAGCTTTTGATGATCATCAAAAGCTGTTCTTGTTGTTCAGGTGTGTGCTTGAATCCGTAGTAATACACGAGCACTACGATAGCCAACAACGAAATAAGCAAGTTCAGTATTCTTCCTGCCTTGAGTACCTTCTCTTTTGTGCCGTAAAGGAAGATGTTGATCCGTTCTCTTATCGGCTCTAAATTCATTCAGCACACAATTTTTCAGCTTCGGAAAGGAGGCGCTCTTTTTTAATGGGAACAACACCCACGCGTTCACAAACCAAACCACCCGCAAGGTTGGAAATGCTTGCAATGCTCACAGGGTCTGCGCCAGCTGCCAATAAAACGGTGGCCACTGAAATGACGGTATCACCAGCTCCTGAAACATCGGCGATTTCTCTAGGATGTGCTGCAATCACCTCAAAACCTTCTGGCCATTGAATGCAAACGCCGTGTTCGCTTAAAGTAACCATAGAGCAAACACAGCCTAAGGTTTCAGTTAAGGTAGCAACAGCTTCTTGAAGTGAGCTTTTATTTTTTGGGTCGACGTCTATTTTGAGTCCTTCTCGAAGTTCTTTGAGATTGGGCTTAAAGAGGTCTACGCCTTTGTAATCAAAGAAATGATCTTTCTTGGGGTCAACAGTAGTTGGGATTTTCTTTTCCTGAGCGGCCTTAATCACTTCACTGATGACTCTTGGAGTAAGCACTCCTTTATCGTAATCTTCAAAAACAACGGCATGAATGTGCTGTACGCTAATCATTTCCAAACAACGATCAATCAAGGCCTCTTCATCGCTTTTTGCAAGGGGATTGAGGTCTTCTTCATCTACTCGAAGCAAGTGCTGACCATCAGCAATGATGCGCGTTTTCGTGGTAGTGATTCTCGTGCTTGAAGCTATAATTCCTTCATCACTAAAATCTCCTTTATTCAAGAGTGCCCGAAAAACGTTTTCCTTGTCATCCTTTCCAATAACAGAACAGATGATTGGGTTTGCACCAAGCGTTTTTAAGTTCAAGGCAACATTGGCCGCACCTCCCAGTCGGTTTTCTCTGCTGCTGATGTGCGCAACAGGAACAGGAGCTTCTGGAGAAATTCGCTTGGCCTGACCCCAATAGTAGGCGTCAATCATCACGTCTCCAACGACTAGAATGTTCATCCCGTTGAAGGACTTAAACCACTTGTTGACTTCTTCTTTTTTCAATTTCTTGGGGTTATTTAAGCAAGTGCCTTGATTGCATTTTCAATTCTATCCATGGCCTTTTCGAGGTCTTCCATGCTTGCGGCATAGCTGATTCGAATTCCATTTGGATCACCAAAAGCTTCTCCAGCCACTACTGCTACATGCGCTTCTTCTAGCAAATACATGGCAAAATCACTGGAATCATTAATTGATCCGCCACTCCACGATTTGCCATACAATTCAGCAATATCAGGGAAGGCGTAAAAAGCTCCTTCTGGGGTGTTGATCTTTACTCCGGGCATGGCGGCAAGTCGGGCTAAAACAAAATCTCTTCTTTTCTTAAAAGCATCAATCATGTAACGCACTTCATTTGGGTCTGCAAGTATTGCGGCCTCAGCTGCTTTTTGAGCAACGGCGCAAGGGGCGCTGGTAAACTGACCTTGAATCTTGTTACAAGCATCGGCAATCCATTTTGGTGCACCAATGTAACCCAGACGCCAACCGGTCATTGCAAAGCCCTTCGAAACACCATTAATGGTAATTACTCGATCGTAAATGGCTTTGTTTTGAGCTAAACTAGCATGCTCGCTTTGGTAATTGATGAGCTCGTAAATCTCATCAGAGATGACATAAAGTTGCTGGTGTTTTTCGATGACGGCACTCAAAGCGGCTAATTCTTCACCGGTGTAAACTGAACCAGAAGGATTACAAGGCGAACTGTAAATCATCATGGTGGTGCGCTCGTTGATGTGCTTTTCGAGGAGAGCAGGGGTGATTTTAAAGTCGTCTTCGATGCTTGTTTCGATGATCACAGGAATTCCTCCGGCAACCTTAACAATCTCACTATAACTTACCCAATAAGGAGCGGGAAGAAGAACTTCATCGCCTTCATTAACCAAGCTGAGAACTACATTCGCAATCGACTGCTTTGCACCGGTAGAAACCACAATTTGATCTGGTGTATAGTCCAAATGGTTGTCGCGCTTGAATTTCATTGAAATAGCTTCGCGAAGCGATTGCAAGCCATTAACAGGAGTATAGTGGGAGTAATTATCAGCTATTGCTTGATTTGCGGCTTCTTTGATGAAGTCGGGCGTATCAAAGTCGGGCTCACCCAAACTCAAGCCAATAATATCGATTCCTTTTGCCTTGAGTTCGCGTGTCAACCTGGCCATAGCCAAGGTCGCAGATTCTGAAAGGCGGTTGATAAGAGCAGATGTTTTTTCCACAAGTTGTATAATAAGTAGCAAAGCTAATGAAGATGCTGAAAATGCAGTGGTGAAGAACCGTTTTTCGCTAGAATTTTACCCCTGTTTTATTATTTGTTCTGATCCGAGCTTGCTTTTCGAGCTAAATAGCCACAAACCAAGGTAGGTTAATCCTGCGTTGAGTAAAATCAATAAGGCACCCATTTTTAAGCCACCTAAGAGGACATCAGCAAAAGTAAAAAGGAGGTAACTGGCTACGGGACTGATCACCACCACTACTAAAAGTCCTATGGAGTTAAGGCTTCGCTTGGTGTATAAGCCAAAAATGAAGAGGCCAATGAGCGGACCATAAGTTAAACCGGCGAGGAAAATGACTTTCATGATGGCACTCATGTCGAGTATGGCATGAAGAATCATCACAATAAAAAACAAAAGCAAACTCATCAGCACATGAACGCGCTTTCTGATGCTCATCTGTTTTTCCTCAGCTTGCTTTTCAATGTCGAGAAAGTCAATGCAAACCGAAGTCGTCAGCGAAGTGAGTGCACTATCAGCACTGGAGTATGCCGCGGCAATTAAGCCCAGCAAGAAGAATACCCCCAGAGCAATTCCAAAAACATCGGAATCCATAGCCACCAAAGGGAAGAGGAGGTCGGTTTTTGCATTGCCCGCTTCATTCAAAGGGAGCACCAAGCCAGCATCGGCCTGATACATAAATAACAAAGCACCAAGCGCCATGAAAAGTCCATTCACCACAATCAAAACAAGGGCAAAGGAAATCATGTTTTTCTGTGCGTCCTTGATGTTAGGGCAGGCCAAGTTTTTCTGCATCATGTCTTGATCCATTCCGGTCATTCCAATGCAAATGAAAAAGCCACCAATAAACTCTTTGGAGAAGTGATGAGGGTTGGTCCAGAAATCGTTAAACTGCCATATTTGGCTGTACGGACCATCCATAATAAGCTGACTCATTTCCAATGCTCCGAGGTCGAGATGTTGCGCAATCAAAACCATCGATAAAATCAGCGAAATGAGCATGAATGCGGTTTGAAGTGTATCGGTAAAAATGATGGTTTTTATACCTCCTCTAAAGGTGTAAACCCAGATGAGCAGAATCGAAAAAACCACAGTAATCCAGAAGGGGATGCCCCAGGCTGAGAAGAGGATTTCTTGTAAAACAGTGGCTACAAGTAGCAATCGAATCGAGGCGCCAATACTTCGCGATAGCAAAAAATAAAAGGCACCCGTTTTATAAGCCACCAGCCCAAAACGCTCTTCGAGGTACTGATAAATCGAGGTGACGCCCATTTTGTAGTATACCGGCATCAGCACATAAGCGATGAAAAAATAGCCCAAACCGAAGCCCAAAACCATTTGCAAATAGCTCATTTGATCGAGCGGGTTCCCCACTTTTCCAGGAACCGAGATGAACGTAATGCCGCTTAAGCTGGCGCCCACCATTCCGAAAGCAACCAAGTACCAGGGTGCTTTTTTGTTGGCTAAAAAGAAGGTTTTATTGGTGGCTTTTTTACCGGTAAACCACGAAATCGCCAAGAGAACAAGGAAATAGGCGATGATTAAGCTGAGGATTAACATAGGACTCATGCCGCAAAGATGGTGAATCCATTGTGTTGTTGTACTTTTGACCGCATGAATCTGCCTTCGAAATGGATAGAAGCCGCTGTTGACCAGATGTCGAGTTTACCCGGCATTGGAAAAAAAACGGCCTTGCGTTTGGTGCTTTCGCTTTTGCACCGAAGCGAAGACGAGGTAGAACGCTTCGCCCGATCGATGGTGCAGATGAAAGAAAAAGTACACGAATGTAAAACCTGCCATCACTTCAGCGATGAAGAAGAATGTGCGGTTTGTCAGGCGCCTAAGCGACAAAAAAACATCATTTGTGTGGTGGAAGACAGCCGCGATGTCATGGCCATTGAAGCCACGCAACAATACCAAGGCGTGTATCACGTTTTAGGAGGGATCATCTCCCCAATGGATGGTGTTGGTCCGGCCGACCTTCACATTGCTTCCTTATTGGACCGAGTGAAATCGGGAGAAGTATCAGAAGTCATCTTTGCTTTGAGTACCACCATGGAAGGAGAAACCACCGCCTTTTTCTTGTACAAGAAACTAAGTACTTTTGACCTTACCCTTTCTGCAATTGCTCGCGGAGTGGCTATTGGCGATGAAATTCAATATGCCGATGAGCTCACATTAGCCCGATCAATAGCGCAACGCACCCCTTACGAAAACGCCATTAAACGTTCATGAAGCTGAGTGTCATCATTGTCAATTACAACGTGGAATTTTTCCTCGAGCAGTGCCTCCATTCTGTGGAAAAGGCCATTCAAGGCATCGAGAGTGAAGTTTTTGTGGTTGATAATGTTTCTGTTGACGGCTCTTGTGCCATGGTGAAAGAGAAGTTTCCTTGGGTGATGCTCATCGAAAATACAGAAAACGTAGGCTTCTCAAAGGGAAACAACCAGGCCATGCGCATCGCAAAAGGGGAGTATGTACTTCTGCTGAATCCCGATACGGTGGTGGAAGAAGATACCTTCTCGAAGGTGGTGGATTTTATGGACGAGCATCCCGAAACGGGTGGTTTAGGGGTGAAGATGGTTGATGGAAAAGGCAACTACCTGCCCGAAAGCAAACGCGGCCTTCCTAGTCCGTGGGTGGCTTTCTATAAAATCTTCGGATTAAGTGCACTCTTTCCAAAAAGCAAGCGCTTCAACAAATACTACCTTGGGAACTTGAGTTCAGAGGAAACCCATGAAATTGAGATTCTTTCTGGAGCTTTTATGATGATGCGAAAGGAAGCCTTGGATAAAGTTGGACTCCTCGACGAGGCCTTCTTTATGTATGGTGAAGACATCGATTTGAGTTGGCGAATCATTCTTGGAGGTTATAAGAACCACTACTATCCGCACACCAGAATCATCCATTACAAAGGCGAGAGCACCAAAAAAGGAAGCTTGAACTATGTGTTTGTTTTCTACAACGCCATGATCATCTTCGCCAAAAAGCACTTTGATGCCCAACACGCGAAGGTGTTTAGCTTCCTCATTAAAACAGCCATCTATCTCAGGGCAGGATTGGCCATCATTAATCGCTTTTTGAAAAGTGCTTGGCAACCGGTGCTCGACTTCGTTTTGATTTTAAGTGGTTTACTATTTCTTCAAGACCTCTACGCTGATTTTTCAGCCAAAATATACGATCGCAACTTGTCCATTGCCGCGTTTTCGGTTTATGCTTTAACCTGGATGTTGAGCATTTTGTACAGCGGTGGTTATGACAAGCCGGTGAAAATATCTCGTATTTTCAGTGGTATTGTTGTTGGTTCCGGACTCATTTTGGTGGCCTATTCCTTATTGCCAGAAGACCTCCGTTTTTCTCGTGCTTTGATTCTTCTAGGAACACTTTGGGTGAGTTTGGTTTTTCTTGCTTCGCGAAGTTTCATGCACCGTTTCATTAAAGGTGCTTACCGTTTTGCAGGCAGCACCATCAAGCGTTATGCTTTGGTTGGGAGTCAGGAAGAAATTGAACGCATCGAACACTTGATGCAACAAACCCGATCGGGCATGCCTTTTAGGGTGCATGTTGGCTTGGGTGATGAGGCTGCAGATGCTGCCGACGCTGTAGGGCAGGTAAATCAACTTGATGAGATCATCCGCGTGCACAAGATCAACGAGGTGGTGTTTTCAGGGAAAGATCTGGAAGCGAAAACCATCATCAATCACATGAGCACTTTAGATCATCGCGGATTAGATTTTAAGATTGCTCCTCCAGAAAGCTTAAGCATTATTGGTTCCAACAGCATTGATGCTTCGGGAGACGTGTTTATTCTCGATACCAACGCCATTTCAAAATCGGCCAATAAAAGAAACAAACGCACTTTAGACCTCTTTTTGAGCACTTTATTTATTGTGCTTTCTCCAATCATCATTTGGTTTCAGCGCAAACCCTTGTCTTTTATTAAGAATGCTTTTTTAGTGTTCTTCGGGAAGAAAAGCTGGGTAACTTATGCCGATACGGGGACTCAATTGCGACTCCCAAAGATTAAAAAAGGGGTAGTTAAAGTAGATTTTAACTTTCCAGAGCAGGGGAAAAGCAAGGAAGTAAAAGAACGATTGAATGTGGTATATGCTCGAAATTATCAAGTTAGGAAAGACCTGCGCTTACTCATGAGTGCATGGCGCGATCTCGGCGCATAAATGCCGTTTTTCCCAAATTTTCGTGTAATTTTGTCCTGCTTTTTAAAAACGTGTTAGGATGGCGCAAATTGAACTCTTATTGCCTAAAATGGGCGAAAGCGTAGCTGAGGCTACGATTATCAAATGGTTAGTTGAAGAAGGTCAGACAGTTGAAGCTGACGACCCGATTGTTGAAATAGCCACCGATAAGGTAGATTCAGAAGTGCCATCTCCTGAAGACGGGGTTTTGGTGAAAAAAATGGTGAACGACGGCGATGTTGTTGAAGTAGGCCAAGTGATTGCCATTATTAGCACAGACGGTGATGCCGCTGCTGCTCCTTCAGCTCCGGAAGCAAGTTCAGCTCCAGCACCTGCTGCAGCCGCACCGGCTACTCCAGCTCCAGAAGTTGTTGCTGCTGTTAGCGCTCCTTTGGATGTTGCGGTAGGTAAAACCGGACCATCAGGAAGATTCTATTCACCACTTGTAAGAAGCATCGCCAAAGAAGAAGGCATTCCAATGCTAGAGTTGGAGTCGATTTCTGGAAGTGGACAAGAAGGTAGAGTTACCAAGAAAGATATTTTAGGCTACATCGCAGAGCGTAAAAATGGGGCTTCGACTAGCGCTCAGCCCGCGGCTTCGACTAGCGCTCCGGCTCCGGCTTCGAATACCGCACAGTCTGCGCCTTTGACGAGCACTCCAGCTAAACCAGCGGCGAAATCGAATGTGGTTATAGGACCGAACGACGAGATTGTGGAAATGGACCGCATGCGCAAGTTGATTGCAGATCACATGGTGATGTCTAAGCACACCTCTCCGCACGTTACTTCTTTTGTTGAAGCTGATGTAACGAACATTGTGAACTGGAGAAACAAAAACAAGAAGTCATTCGAGCAAAACGAGGGAGAGAAACTCACCTTCACACCAATTTTCATGGAAGCTGTGGTGAAAGCCATTAAAGATTTCCCTGGAGTGAATGCTTCTGTTGACGGAACAAACGTTATCCTCAGAAAAGACATTAACATCGGAATGGCTGCTGCCTTGCCAAGTGGTAACTTGATTGTTCCTGTGATTAAAAATGCAGATCAACTCAACATGGTTGGTTTAGCGAAAAAAGTGAACGACTTGGCCAACAGAGCCAGAACCAATAAACTTACTCCAGACGAAATTTCAGGAGGTACATTTACATTAACCAATGTTGGTACTTTCGGAAATGTCATGGGAACACCAATCATCAACCAACCGCAAGTGGCCATCTTGGCCGTAGGAGCTATTCGCAAGCGTCCTGCAGTGCTTGAAACACCGCTAGGAGATGTGATTGCGATTCGTCACATGATGTTTTTGAGCCACAGTTACGACCACCGTGTTGTGGACGGAATGTTGGGTGGAAGTTTTGTTAGAAGAGTAGCAGATTACCTCGAAGCTTTCGATCCTGAAAGACAGATTGGTTAATCATTTGGCTAACAGTTGGGAAATCTAAGAGATTCAAGTATTTTTACTTCGTTGCTAAATGTATACGCTGATGAAACGACTATTACTTTTATCACTACTCTCACTGGTAGTTATTCCTTCTTTTGCTCAACTCTCGTCTAGAGAATTCACTACTCAATTCCTTGAGGCTAACCGCCTTATGGAAGAAAAGTATTGGTCTGAGTCTATCGATGCTTGGAAGTTGGTGCTCCAAATGGACCCTTCAAATGCCAACGTGAATTACAAATTGGGCTACTGTTATATGCAGACCGCCAACGATAAAAAGCTCGCTTTACCTTTTTTGGAGGTGGCAACAAGTGAGCGTGTGGCAAAAAAATATGATCCATTCGACCCAAAAGAGAAAAAAGCACCTGTAGAAGCCTTTTACTATTTGGGGAACTCTTACCATTTGGATTATCAGCTAGATAAAGCAACAGAAGCCTTCAGTACTTTTCAATCAAAAGTTTCTAAAAAGCACTTCATGCACCGTTTGGCTGAACGACAAATCGAAATGTGCAACAACGCAAAATATCAAGTTTCTCACCCTCAAAATTACTTGATCTCAAATGTTGGTCCGGTAATCAATGAAGCATCTAACGACTACTCTCCAGTTATTTCACTGGATGAAAGTTCCATGTTCTTCACCTCAAGAAGATTGAGAAACGATAGCACCAATGAAGATGTGATTGACAACAGCACGGGTGAATTCTATGAAGACATCTATGTTTCGTACAAAGACAAAACTGGAACCTGGATGGAACCTGAATTGTTGAACATCAATACAGACAGTCACGCAGCAACGATTTCTACTTCACCAGACGGACAAACACTTTACATCTACTACGATGAAAAGGGCGATGGTCAGATCTGGCAGTCGGTACTCTTCGGTGAAACATGGAGCGATCCGGAGATGATGGGCTCAGACATTAATTCTGATGCATGGGAAACGCACATTACTGTGAGTGCAGATGAGCAAGTATTGTACTATGTATCAAACCGTGAAGGTGGATTTGGAGGTAGAGACATTTACCGTTGTGTGAAGTTACCTACAGGCGAGTGGAGCCAAAGCTTAAACGTGGGAGCAGCTTTGAATACAGAATGGGAAGAGGATTCTCCTTTCTTGTCGGCAGACGGAAAAACATTGTACTTCTCGTCTCAAGGTCATAACTCTATGGGTGGTTTCGATATTTTCTATTCTACTTTAGGTGATGATGGTGAATGGAGTAAGCCGGTGAACATTGGTTACCCTTTAAACACTGTTGAAGACGATGCTTTCTTCGCGCCAGCAGCCAACTCAAAAAGAGCTTACTACTCTTCTCAAAAAGAAGGTGGTTATGGACTAAAAGACATATATGTGGTAGACATGCCAGACTCTCCAGTAGAGGCTGATTTGGCTGTCTTGAAAGGATTTATCTACCCTGCAGAAGGTGAAGAGTTGCCAGACGATGTATTCGTAATGGTGACCAACAAGAAAACAGGTGATGTTACAGAATACCGTCCTCGCCAGAGAGATGGAGCCTACATCACCATCTTGAACCCATGCGATAGCTATCAAATTGATTATGTGGTGAATAACGACATCTACCAACAAGAGTTTATCAATGTGCCTTGCGATGGTTCTTATTCTGAAATCAATAAAGAAATCTTCTTGTTACCCGTGAACCTCGCTGGCGACAACGACAACCCAGTGGTTGATATTCCAGTTCCAGACGAGGAGCCTGTACCAGTTATCAATCCAAATAAAAGAGGGGTTAACGACTACTTAGGAACGGGAGTTACTGTTGGTTCATCATTCGAAAATGGGGAGGCTTACTTCCAACGATACTTCGTTTATGATTTTGACGCTTTTGCTGAAGAAGAAACAGAATTCGCCGAGTTCATCAACAACCTTGTAGAGCTCATTAAGGCAAACGGAAATGCAACCGTACTTGTTGAATCTTCTGCTTCTCGAGTACCTTCTTCTAGATTTAAAAACAACGACGAACTCACAGCAAACAGAAACAAAACAGCGGAGAAGCAAATTATTGCTGCTTTGTCTAAACTTGGATACAAGAAAGGCAAAGACTTCAGTTTCGCAGCACCAAGAAAATTAGTTGGTGGTCCGATATACCGCAAAGATGCTCAAACCAACAAAGCAACCTACGAGTTGTACCAATACATTAAAGTTTGGGCATACTAAGCCGAATCGATCTCATACCTTATTAAATAGAAAAAGCCCTCATTTGAGGGCTTTTTCATTTCTGCTTATCAGTTGAAATGCAGAACATCTCAACTTACTACTCTACTCATTCATATAACGCCCGAATGATGCATTGTTGTATGTGAACAGGCCTTTTTTTAAAAACCCGAGTATTGCTTCCAATTTCAAGTCGACTTTACACAGGCTTTTTCTATTTTCGATGAATGAAATTGAACCTCAAGAAGCCCCTTGTTTTTTTCGACCTCGAAACAACAGGAACCAATGTTGCTAGCGATCGAATTGTTGAAATTGCACTAGTGAAAATAATGCCCGACGGGAGTATTCATACTCGTCCAGAAAAACCTGGTAAAGAACACCGTTTCCTCATCAACCCAGAACAAGATATTCCCCTCGAAACATCAATGATTCATGGGATCTATCCGGAAGATGTTAAAGATGCTCCTACCTTTAAAGACGTTGCAGATAAACTCTTTAAGTTTATTCACGATTGCGATTTGGGTGGTTTCAATAGCAACAGGTTTGATATTCCTTTACTCGCCGAAGAATTCCTAAGAGCAGGAATTGATTTTAGCGTGGAAGGACGAAACTTAATCGATGCCCAAGTGATCTTCCACATGATGGAACAGCGAACGCTTGGAGCAGGCTACAAGTTCTACTGCGGTAAAAGCCTCGACGATGCCCACGAAGCCCTGCCAGATACCATGGCGACCTACGAAATCTTCGAAGCGCAAATCGAACGTTACGCCAACACCACCTTCAAAGACAAAAGCGGTGCAGAAAGTACGCCTATTGTTAACGATATGGACAAAATCCACGAATTCTGTCAGCGCACGAACAATGTTGACCTGCTCGGGCGCATTGTGTATAACGACAATAAAATACCGGTATTCAACTTTGGCAAGTATAAAGGTCAGTCCGTGAAAGACGTGCTCGACAGAGATCCGGGTTATTACGGTTGGATGATGCAGGGTGATTTCCCTTTATACACCAAAAAAGTGTTGAGCGACATTAAAAACGGCAAGGTACTGTAAATGAAACGGGTCATTGTTCTTGTTTCCAACGATTTGTCTCACGACCAAAGGGTGAGGAAAACCTGCGCTTCTTTACTTGAAAGGCAATGGGAACCTTTACTCGTGGGAAGGAAGTTGAAGAACAGTGTGGAGATGAATAGACCCTATCCCTTCAAACGATTTAAGCTTCCTTTTGAAAGGGGAGCCTTATTTTACGCGGCCTTAAACCTTCGTCTTTTCTTCTTCCTACTGTTCAAGAAAGCCGACCTCATTTGGGCCAATGACCTCGATACCCTTTTGCCCGCCTTCTTGGTGTCGCGTTTGAAAGGAACTCCTTTGTATTACGATAGCCATGAATACTTCACAGAAGCCGCCGGACTCGATGGTAGGAGCTTTCAAAAACGAACTTGGGAAGCCATCGAAGGGCTTTGTTTTCCTAAGCTGAAGATGGTTAGCACCGTGAATAAAAGCATTGCCGATATTTACACCAAGAAGTATGGAGTTGAGGTGAAGGTACTGCGCAATGTTCCCGAAGCGCAAGCTGATTTTGTACCGAAGACACGACGAGAATTGGGCTTGGATGAAGACAAGTACATCGCTATACTCCAGGGGGCGTTTTTGGATGTTGACCGTGGCGCTTTGGAAGCCGTAGCAGCCATTCAATTGTTGCCAAAGCACTTTCAGCTCTTAATTATTGGAGCCGGAGAAGAACACGAAAAGGCAAAATTCTTGGTGCAAGAAAAGGGTTTGGAAGAGCGCATCATCATCAAAAATAAACTCCCTTACCTCGAGCTGAAGGCTTACACCGCAGCTTCCGACCTTGGGCTTACCCTGGATAAAGGACTTTACTTCAACTACCTCTATTCTTTGCCCAATAAGATTTTCGACTATGTACACGCTGGAATTCCCGTTTTGGCCACCAATCTACCCGAAGTGGGTCGTGTGGTGAACGAAGAGGAGATAGGAAAATGCATCGAAAACTGCACTGCTCAAGAAATCGCTGAGGGAATTGAAACTATGGCTGATTTAGGGAAAGGACCTCTCGAAGCCGCCATTCAAGCCGCTCAGGGAAAATTCTACTGGCAAGAAGAGGTTAAGGTAATTGATGAACTATTAGCGAAGGCTTAGTCTCAAGATTTAAAATACCTGTTTGTAAATGAACTTGCACACCAACCAAGAGGGCTGTATCCATTTTCGAAGGCCTTTTACGGCATCTTTTTTCACTTGCCATTCTTCTTGATACAAGGCCATGGTGTAGCGTTTACTCAATCCTTGAGCTTCACAATGCACCAAAATACGATCAAAGCGTTTTGCCTTTACTCCTTCTTGAAAAAGGAGGAGGTTTAAATGATAATCGGCAAGTACAGGATAACGTAAGTTATAGCGACGTTCTTTAAAAACATCCTTGTGGTACAGTATTCCTTGATGATGAGCTGTGTTTCGCCAGTAAAGGCTGCGGTCCCAGCGACCAGGATAAAATTCTGGCGTTTTACTGTGGTCTGCATCGATGTTTTTAACACCGCCAATGCGCAATGATTCTCCTTCATGTTTGCTCGCCACCATCTCTTCCAACAAATCTTTCCCCACCAATTCATCATCAGCCCCCAAAAACAAAATCCACTCGCCTTGGGCCAAGTTTATTCCTTTGTTCATTGCATCGTAAACGCCTTTATCGTCTTCAACCAAAAGATGATCAATTTCACCCATATAGGTGCTGATGATTTCAAGGCTGCGGTCGGTAGAATTGCCGTCTATAACAATCAATTCGAAGTTGGTTTTTGGCAGCCAACAAACGGAGCTGAGCGTTTTAGCAATGCTTTTTTCTGCATTGTAAACAGGAATAATAATGGAGAGTTGAAGCGTCAAATTGAGGCGAAATCGGTGGGGTAGTTCACTTGAGAATGATCTTTCAGCTCGCCGTTCATGCAAACCAAAGTTCTTGCTTCAAAGCGTTTCATGCTGGCATAATCGTGGGTGGCCATAATTACGCTCTTTCCTCCTTCAGAAATGCTAAACAACAACTTCAATATGCCTTCCGTGGTAGCAGGATCGAGGTTTCCTGTAGGTTCATCAGCAAGAATAAGTTCGGGCTCGTTTAGCAAGGCGCGCGCAATAGCTACACGCTGTTGTTCACCGCCAGAAAGCTCATAAGGCATTTTATAGCCCTTGGTGTCTAGTCCAACTTTGGTGAGTACTTCCTCAATGCGCTCGTTCATGTCGCTTTTGCTCTTCCAACCCGTGGCTTTCAAAACAAACTTCAGGTTATCGTGCACGTTTCTATCGGTGAGCAACTCAAAGTCTTGAAAAACAATGCCCAACTTTCTTCTTAAAAAGGGGATGTTTTTCTTTTTCAAGCCGTTCAACTCATAACCGCAAACACTGGCGCTGCCGTCTTTCACCTTCAATTCGCCATAAAGCGTTTTGAGCAAGCTACTTTTTCCACTACCGGTTTTTCCAATGAGGTAAACAAATTCGCCCGCCGCAATTTCGAGGTCCACATCTTTTAAAATGAGGTTTTCTTTCTGGGCGATTTGCAGTTGCTTGATCTGAACGGTGTGCGCTGTTTCCATGTTTGAAAATTACGGAATTGCTTTTGGGTGATGGAAGGGCAAATGAATAATTATAAACAGGACTTAGTAGAGATGAATGCGAAACCCGGTTTGATGCCTCTCGGGTGAAGAAAACCATTGGGTGTGAATGTTATCGCTCTCAGGAACAGGGTTAAACAACATGATGCCATACGACCATTCAACAAGAAACTTCCCGTGCTCGCCAATGCGAACAGGCCATGCCCAACCAAGGTCGAAAGTGGCGTTAAATGGCGGACTCTTAATGTTGTTATCTTCAAAGTTAGGTGCGAGAAACATGGGTTTTATTCCAGCAAAG
>JAQWFN010000083.1 GCA_029238785.1 Flavobacteriales bacterium
GCTGCAGTTGTCAGAATCTGTTTTTCGCGTCAATTGTAAGGGACCAGTTTGAAGTCGTGATTTGCCATGTAAAGGATCACTTCAATAGGTCTTAATGAAGCTATTTGAGCAGCCCATGCTTCCATGAGTTTATTGCTGGAATTTGAAATATTGTGACCTCTATATTCACCCTCATAGAAGATACTTTGCACTGAAAAATCGCCTTTCAGGTGCTTTTTGATTAGAGTGATTTTACTGAGGAGTTCATCATCAGCTATTTCATGAGCTTTAGCATCATACTTCAAAACCAGGTGGTTTACCTTCATGAGTGCTTTCATCACATTAGCTTGTGAAATTCCTGCAGCGTTGGTAATGATACTGATCGAAGTGTCTGGTGAAATGAGGTTTCTAATCAGCACCACATCTTCCATGATTTCTGAAAATTTTGGATGTAGTGTAGGTTCTCCAGCGCCAGCGAAGGAGATGTTTTCGATTTTGTTTCCCAGATCAATTTCTTGTTGAAGCTTTTGCATCAAATTTTCCACCACAGCATAGGGTTCAGGCAGTGCTTGTGCTTCTTCTCTGGAGTCTTTAGAGAAAGCGCACTCAGAACAATTGAAAACACAGCGGCGGCTGCAAGAAGACATCAGGTTGATAACCAAGGATCTTCCATTTCTCCTGCTTTGAATAGGGCCAATGATGATGCTATTGCAAATGTGCTTTTCCATCGATCAGTGGCATTTTAGATTAAACGAAACACTTTCAGTACTTGCTTTAGGGCTGAGGTAGGGAATACCTAAGTTACTGCCACGAATCACCATCAACAAACCAAAACAAAGTGTTAGAATGGGAATAGCCAGTTTCCATCTTTTTTGTAAAAAAGGCTTGATTTTGTTACTGAATAGGGGCACTAAAAGCATTGCGGGTAAGGTTCCCAGTCCAAAGAGCAGCATGAAGATCATTGCATTCCAAACGCTTCCTGCAGATAAGGCTCCGGCCAATGCAACATAGATCAAACCACAGGGCAAAAAGCCATTGAGCACACCCATGCTGAAAAAGGCAGTATTGCTTCGTTTCTGAAGTTGTTTTGAGAAGCTTTTTTTGAGCAATGTGTAAGAAGTGAAGAAAGCACCATTTGCAATGGGGTTCTTCACTTTAAAAATCGACAACAAACCAATAAACACGATTAGGAGTCCGAAAACCAATGATAAGTACTGAGATATTCCTATAAGTGAAAGTCCTTCACCCAGAAAGCCTAAAATCAATCCAAATAGGGCATAGGTGCTTAATCTTCCCAAGTTGTAAAGTACTACAGCCACTCTTTTTTGGGCCTTGGTTTTATTCCCTAAAGGCAAGGCAAGCGCAATTGGTCATATCTTTTTTTTGTGGGCAGCCCAAAGGAGGACGAGTTACCTGTTTATAAGCAAAAAATAACTGCGCTAAAATCACTTTTTTCCGGTACTAGCTCATTGCTAAAGATGATTTTACTCAGTTTTAGTGGCAATAGGGCAGAAAATTTACTATCATTCGGTACTTATGTGTGAATTCGCTAACCATCTTCAATCTTCTGACAAACAGTCACATCCCGCTGATGACTTGAGGTTTTATTTGCCACTTTTTAACGCTGCAGGCGAAGGAATGGTGGTAGTAAACGGTAAGGGAGAAATCGTTTTAATCAACGATCGTGTTGTTCAACTGTTTGGTTATGATAAAGAAGAACTGAAAGGAAGGTCCATTGCAACGCTCATTCCTAGCGATTTAAGGAAGTCTCATGATGAATATGTCACGCGATACTTCAATCAACCTAAACCGAGAATGATGAGCCAGTCAAATAATCTTTTTGGCTTGAAAAAAGATGGAAGTCGTTTTCCTGTTGAGGTGAGTTTAAATCACTTTTTAGTTGGTGAAGAAAGCTTTGCAGTTGGAGTAATCAATGATGTGAGTGCTCGAAAGATGCAAGAGAGAAAGATCATTGAGCTCAACGAACAGCTCGAACGAAAGGTTCAAGAAAGAACTGAACGATTGATGAAGAGCGAGCACCTCTATAGAACGATATCAAGCAACTTTCCAGATGGGATTATCAAGGTTCTGAACTTAGATTTTGAATATGTTTTTGCCGAAGGAAAGGAACTGCTGAATATTGGTATTGACAAAGATGAACTCTTGAATAAGCCTTACGCTGAAACCATAGATGAGGAAAGCAGGGACCATGTAATGCAATTGCTTGAAGAAGTGAAAAATGGCAATCAAATGTCGTTCGAATTGAGTGTAGGTGCAAGCTTTTATCATGTTGACGCAGTACCGCTTCATGAGTCCTCAGGTGAAGTAAGCCAAATATTGGTGATTGAGAAGAACATCACCAACAAAAAGAAAGCGGAAGAAGAAATAATCGGAGCATTAGAAAAAGAACGCGAGCTAAGTACCTTAAAGTCGCGGTTTGTGAGCATGGCTTCGCACGAATTCAGAACGCCGCTGGGAGCCATTTTGAGCTCGGTATCGCTCAAAACAAAATACCAAGAACAAGGCAAAGGCGATGATTTTTCAATAGCCATCCCAAGAGACGACCTTGCCAGTATAGTAGGCACTTCTACAGAGTCAGTCATTCGTGTGCTTTCCGATTTTAAATCTGAAAAATGGATAGAGGTAAAAGGCAGCAATATCACCATTAAAGATGAATTGGCACTTAAGAATTTGTTTTATTGAAAAAGTGTAGCATCAAGCTCTTGTAGGAATATGCTGATATTATCTAATATTCCCAATTAGAACAACTGGAATTAATAACTTCGTGTCCCTAAATAATTTGACGAATGAAAGGAATCGTTTTTACTGAGTTCTTAGAAATGGTGGAAGCCAAGTTCGGCTATGAAATGGTGGACAAAATCATTGAAGACAGTTCACTGCCCAACCACGGTGCTTACACCGCTGTTGGTACCTATCCACATCACGAATTGCTTCGACTTCTCGATCAATTATCACAAGCCTCATCAATAGAAAAATCAGCGCTTCTTCATGCTTTTGGAACCTACATGTTCAAGAGCTTTAAAGATGGTTATCCTGGTTTTTTTGAGGGATTTGATCATGCTTTTGAATTTTTAATGAGTGTCGATGGTCATATCCATAAAGAGGTTCAAAAATTATATCCAGATGCCATACTTCCATCTTTTAATGTGAGCTATGAAGAACTTGAAATGAAAATGATTTATAGCTCTTACCGAAGACTTTCAGATTTTGCATTAGGTTTGATCGAGGCCAGTATGAATCACTTTCATCATGAGCACAGCATTGAAAAAAAACAACTCGATGCAGACGGAGCTGAAGTAGAATTCACAATTCGAATAAAACCTTGAAGAGCAAAGTAGACATACTTGAAAGCCGATTAAATCGAGAAATTACAGCTCGAAAACAGGCTGAACAATTGCTCGAAGAAAAGGCAAAGGCGCTCTTTGACGCCAATCTTGCCTTGAAAGACCTCAATGCAGATTTAGAAGCTGAAATTGAACAGCGAACCATGCAGCTCAGCGAGAGCGAATCAAAGTTTCGTCAGTTAGTTGAAAAAGCTACCGAGATCATTTATAATGTAAATCTGAATGGTCTTATCACTTACGTAAACCACGTAGGGATTGATCAATACGGTTATAGCGAAGAGGATATTATAGGGAAACCATTTACCATTTTCATTCCAGAACCTTATAAAAGCGAGTGCTTTAACCATTACATGGAGTTCATGTTGTCTGGTAAAAGTTCCGACTATTATGAAACTCCAGTAATCACAAAATTCGGAAGTCAGTCGTGGTTTGGACAAAACACCAACCGGGTAGTTGACAATGACGGAACCATCTATTTCTCAGTTTTTGCTAGAGATATTGATAAGCGACGGAGGGCAGAAGTAGCGCTCGAAAAAGCAAAACTGGAAATTGAAAAAAGCGAAATAAAGTACCGAAGCATTATCGAGAACATGCAACTCGGCTTAATGGAGGTGGATTTGGATAATACCATTATTAAAGTCTACCCCCATTTTAACGAGATGACGGGGTACTCGGGGGATGAGTTGATTGGCCAAAATGCACCAAAAATATTTGGTTTAGAAGAGAATGAAAAAGTGCTTGAAAGACAAGCTAACATAGAGGAGTCAGGTGCTACAGGAATCTATGAATTGCAATTGCGCAAAAAGGACGGAGAACTAATTTGGGTCATGATCAGTGGAGCACCGTTTTTTGATGAGCATGGCAATGTGGCTGGGTCTATTGGAATTCATTACGACATAACAGATCGTAAAAATCTTGAATCGGAGTTAATCCAAGCCAAGAAGAAGGCAGAAGCAGCACAAGAAGCAGAAAAGCTCTTCTTAGCTAGTATGAGTCATGAAATACGCACCCCGCTCAATGCTATCATTGGGATGAGCCATTTGATGAACGAAACCACATTGAATGAAACCCAAAAAGACTATCTGCAAATCCTTCAGAGCTCAGCAAATATACTTCAGCATTTGATTTCTGATATTTTAGACATCTCCAAAATTGATTCTTCATCATTCGAACTCAATATCAACTCACTTAATCTTCATGAACTTTGCACAAGTTTGCTCAGATCATTCGATTATAAAAAGCAGAACAAGCAAATTGATTTTATTCTCGATTTTGATGAGTCAATAAAACATCAAATTTTCTCTGATGCCCAGGCATTGAGTCAAATCTTAATCAATTTGATTTCAAATGCTGAGAAGTTCACAGCAGAAGGTAAAGTAACTTTGAGTATTAAAAATGAGCTTGAGCATAACGATGGCAAAGCTAAAATTTGTATCTCTGTTCAAGATACTGGTGTTGGTATAAGTGAAGAAAAGCAAGCCCATATTTTCGATCGTTTCAAACAGGCCGATAAAAGCATCAATAGTGAGTATGGCGGAACTGGCTTGGGCTTATACATTTCTCGTCAGCTTGTTAACCTTCTAGGAGGTGAGCTGAGAGTAGTGTCGAAAGAAGGACAGGGAGCTTGTTTCTATTTTTGTTTTGAAGTAGAACTGGATCTTTCAAGCGGCGAATTGAGTGTTCAAAATCCAAGTCCAGTAAACAAAGGCCTAGACATTCTGAAAGGAATGAGGGTTCTTGTTGCTGAGGACAATACCATGAATCAGCGATACATCAGTACCCTCTTAAACAAGGTGGGAATCATCTTCGATATTGGAAACGATGGACTCGAAGCCGTAGAACTGTATACAAATAAGGAGTATGACCTTATTCTAATGGACCTTCAGATGCCTGGGATGGATGGTTTTGAAGCTACTCAAGAAATAAAAAAAATTCAAACAGAAAAGGAACGTGAAGTTCCAATTCTAGCCCTTACGGCATCTTCTTTTCTATCTAAAAAACAAAGCGCTATGGCTCAAGGGATGGCAGGATTTATCTCGAAACCATTTGCACCAAAGCAGCTTTACGACGTACTTTTAGATTATGTTGAAAAGGGGTCTATAACAGAGGCTCTGCGGGCTCAAAACCTCAAGGAGCAAAATACGAGCACCTCAAATTTGGAACATGGCAGTGATGTGTTCGATTTTCAGGAAGAAATTGATCTTGAATACTTAAATGAA
>JAQWFN010000092.1 GCA_029238785.1 Flavobacteriales bacterium
CTGGGTGAAAGGGTTGGGATAGATGTTAGATTTAAGCAAACTTTGATCTTGCGCTTCAATAAAGTCGATTACTTCAGACTTCATTTCGATCTTCAAGGCGAGTGGTAAAATCAATTCATCAGTATCTGATCTTATTTCCCAAATTTCCGGTGTGTCTGGCTGTGCTAGGTAGAACTTTACTGTTTCCATTTCATTACTAATCAAAATCAGGTCGTATTCTAAGCCTTCAACCAGCTGAACATTCTGTGGTTCTATAATCGCAATACCATTGGTGATATCGCTCGAATGCACTTCACCTTCGCCCAAAATGTATTCTTGTTTATCGCGAATAAACCACGAAAAGTTCTGGTTTTCACGAAGTACCACAGGAAGTTGAATCCGATTCAGTTCGCCAAATTCACAAGCTATAAAGGAGATGCTAATCAATTCGTTTTGACTTGCTCTGCTGACGGGACTAATGTCGTTTACTAGCGCACAATCACCTTCTTCGTCAATGAACTCGGGTAGTGCTGCTTGAAATGGATTGAGTTGAAAAGCGAGATCCTTGATTTTTCCAGCACCTTCATACTTTCCATTTTTGATGGCATCGCTTCTTGTACCGAAATAACTTACTCCCCAAGGATTGTTGAGGTCTACCTTGAAGCGGTATTCTGTGTTTTTCTGAAGAATAAGCTCTTCTTGAAGTACCCATTGGCTCCAAGTTTCATCGCCAACATTCAAGAGCATTTCTTGCTGAAAGATGATTTGCCACTTTCCTTGTAGATTTTTTTGATGAACCGAAAATTGTCCCATCTTGTCTTGGCTGCTGCTAGCTAAAATTGCAAAGGCTTTCAAGTTTACTTCTTCGCATGGGCTAAAGCTCTGACTCCATTCATGCGTTTTAGCATCAAGATCACAGTCTTTTCTTTTGTTGGAAAGGGAGCAAGGGTCAGACGCGGGGGTGATGCTGAACATGGCTGTACTTGGACGATGTTCTGCTTGGTTATGCATGATACCCAATTCAAAAGCAAGATCGCCTTTCTCCCTTTGTCCGTTTTTTAGAATAGAACCATTGGAGTAATCGTCTTGAGGGCTATATTTAACTTGAATGGAATGATCTTTGTTTCCTTCTATGGTGATGATGTATCGCTCTCCAGCTTCCAATTCAACAGGACTCGTAAGCCAAACATTTACTGCAGGCTCTCGATCAGAAGCTGGAATCACCATTTGTTGAGTACAAAGTAATTCTTGACCAGAACGAGTGAATTTTGAGATGTTCATTCTTGTGGCGAATGAAACATCAGACATGCTCCCAAGCTTCAAATTCAAGTAATTCAATTGTCCATTAGAACATGGCTCGAAGGTTTGAGAGATGTTTCCTTCTTTGAGGATGAAGCTATCCGGCCCCCAAACTTGTTGCACTAAACAGGAGTTGTTTTGGGCCTGAAGAACAAACGAAATGATGAGGCATAAAGTTAGGGAGAGGATACTTTTAGAAATACTCATACTGAAGATTAATGGTTTTCAGTGCAAGATTAGTCCTAGCAACATTCTCGCTTTGTGAGGCGTGTAATGTTCTGTTTGTAAGGGAATTCCTTCACTATTTGTAGTCCTCTATCTTGATGAGCTGGTCTTGTCTGATGCTTTCATTATCAGGGTCGTTCGTGCTAATGATGACGGTTTTCCCTTTGCCATAATCTTGCAAAAGCTCGCGATACCAAGCAGAAGCTTGCTTATCGAGGTTCGAAATGGGCTCGTCGAGAAGCAGTAAATCTCCTTCGCTTAAAATCGCCAATCCAAGCTTCAAGCGCTGCTTCATTCCGGAACTGAAATGCTTTATTAATTTATCTTCTTCGCCCTTCAAATAAATTAAATCAATAAAATCAGACTTGTTTATTCCAGGAAGAAGTGATCTGAAGGCAAGATGAAACTCCAAGATCTCCATTAGACTCAAGTCTTGATACAGGTCTTGATATGGAGCAGCAAAACTGAGCTTAAAGGGCAAATCTTCTGCTAGAATGAGCTTGTTGTCTGGATTATGCCAAGTTATTTTTCCTTCGCTCGGACTCAAAAAGCCACTTAGTATTTGGGTGAGCGTACTTTTACCAGAGCCATTAGCTCCTTGTATAATGAGATGCGAACCTTCCTTGATTTCAGTGCTGAGCGACCTGAAAATCCAGCTTCGATTGAAGCGCCGACCAAGATTGTCCAGCTTAATGTGCATCAAGAAGAGCTCTGTGGTCCGCGGATAATTCCTTTATCGGATTCACGAATGAAATTAAGTACGGTTTCTTTTTCTTTTGTTTGAGGGAGTTCCACATCGGCGATTTTAATGGCCTCAGACAAATTAGTATTGTGAACATAGAGGGTTCTATAGATGTCTTCGATGTGTGAAATACTTTCAATTGCAAATCCTCTTCTGCGTAGGCCTATAGAGTTTACTCCAACAAAACTTACCGGTTCTCGAGCAGCCTTTACAAAAGGTGGTACGTTCTTTCTTACTAAAGAGCCTCCAGCAAGAAAAGCATGCTGCCCAATACGAACAAACTGTTGAATGGCCACGACACCTTCAATAACCACCCAATCTTCTATGATGACGTGTCCTGCAATATTGGCTGTATTCGCAATAATACAATGATTCCCTATAGAAACATCATGAGCCACATGCACATAGGCCATCAACAAACAATGATCTCCAACTTCGGTGACCATTCTGTCCGTTGTTCCTTTGTTAATGGTTACACACTCGCGAATGGTGGTATGGTTTCCAATAAGGGCGGTGGTTTTTTCTCCAGCGTATTTTAAATCCTGAGGAATTGCAGAGATTACTGCACCAGGGAAAATCTTGCAATCGGTCCCAATACGCGCACCGTCCATGATGGTAACGTTAGGACCAATCCAAGTGTTATCGCCAATTTCTACGTCGTCATAGATCGTTGTGAACGGACCGATGCTAACATTCTTGCCTATTTTGGCGTTTGGGCTTACGTGTGCTTGATTCGAAATCATCTAGAGTGAGCAGCTATTAGTTTTTTTTATCCTTCACAATTTGAGCCAGCATTTCCGCTTCGGAAACCACTTTGCCCGCAACATATATTTTTCCACTCATATGAACGAGTCCTCTTCTAATGGGCGACTCCAGTGTTAGTTTCAAAACCATGGTGTCTCCAGGGAGCACCTTCTGTTTGAACTTAACAGCATCAATTTTCATGAAATAGGTAGAGTAGTTCTCTGGGTCGGGAACACTACTCAATGCAAAAATACCACCGGCTTGAGCCATGGCTTCAATTTGAAGAACACCAGGGAATACGGGGTTGTTCGGGAAGTGACCCGTAAAATGTGGCTCGTTCAGCGTTACATTTTTTACCGCAACAATACCATTTCCGTCCATTTCCATCACCTTATCTACCAATAAGAAGGGGTAGCGGTGAGGCAACATGGCCATGATTTGGTTGATATCGTAAAGCGGCTCTTTGTTCAAATCAACAAAATAGCCGGCGTTCTTCTCGTTTTTAATGAGGCCTTTCAAGACCTTAGCAAAGGCAACGTTTCCTGCATGTCCAGGTCGGGCCGCTAAAATGTGTCCACGAATAAATCGTCCAACCAAAGCCAAATCACCTACAATGTCCAACAATTTATGTCGGGCAGGCTCATTTTCGAACTTTAATTTAATGGTGTTCAAAACACCCATGCCTTCCACCTTGATGTCGTCGTGAGCTTTACCTACAAGACCAGCAATCTCCTTTAATTCTGCCTGCTCGTATTTTCTTTCTGCCAAAACAATGGCGTTATCGAGGTCTCCACCTTTGATCAAACCATTTTCGGCGAGGAACTTAATTTCTTTAAGAAAAACAAAGGTTCTGCACTGCGAAATGCTTGGAATGAACTCTTCTAAAGAGTACATGCTAGCATGCTGAGTTCCGAGCACGGGGCTGTTATAGTCAACCATTACAGTTAATCTGAATTCGCCACCATCGGTAGGCACAGCTAACATTTCTACATGTTTCTCGTTGTCTTCAAAAGCGATGTTCTCGGTAAGCTCTAAATACTTTCGATCAGCATTTTGCTCTTCGTAGCCGACTTCTTCAAAAGCTTGAACAAAAGGTGCACTACTTCCATCCATAATTGGGATTTCCGGAGCGTTGACTTGAATAAGCGCATTATCAACCTTACAACCATAGATCGCTGCGAGGATGTGCTCAGTAGTGTAAACACGTGCACCGTTCAATTCTAAAGTGGTTCCGCGCTGTGTTCCTACAACGAGGTCGCAATCAGCTGGTATAATGGGCTGATTCTCGAGGTCAACACGTTGAAATTTATAACCGTGATTTTCTGGGGCTGGAAGTACAGATAATCTTACCTTTTCTCCAGTGTGAAGGCCGATTCCGTCAAAATGAACGGCTGTTTTAAGTGTGCGTTGTTTACTGGCACTCATGCTTACTTGTCTTGAGATGGATCTTTAGCGCTTTTTTCAAGTTGCGCCACTCTGTCGTTAAGTTGAGGCAATTTTCTAAACCCGATATAAGCCATTTTGAATTGCTTGATGTCGAATGCAGGTGAACCTTGGATGATGGTGTCTTCTTTTATGATGGAAGAGCTCACACCACTTTGAGCGGCAATTTTAACGCCGTCGGCAATCTTGAGGTGACCAACAATTCCAACCTGACCGCCAATCATGCAGTTTTTGCCAATTTTGGTTGAACCCGCAATACCTGTTTGAGCCGCGATAACCGTATTCTCTCCAATTTCCACATTGTGTGCAATTTGTATGAGGTTGTCGATTTTCGCCCCTTTACGAATAATGGTTGAGCCAAGAGTGGCTCGATCTATTGTTGTGTTCGCTCCAATCTCAACATGATCTTCCAAGATCACATTGCCAATTTGAGCAATTTTATTGTATTCGTTTTCAGAGTTGGGGGCAAAGCCGAAGCCATCGCCACCAATAATAACCCCTGCATGTATGGTGCAATGGTTTCCAATGATAGAACCAGCCAAGACTTTCACGCCAGGGTGCAAAACGCACTCATCACCAATAATCACATCATCACCAATATAAACTCCAGGGTATAGCTTAGATCCTTTTCCAACCTTAGCATTGTTTTCAACTACGGTATGATGACCAAGATAGACGTCTTCACCAACTGATGCAGAATCGGCAACATAGGCACTGGGCATGATGCCCGATTTTTGATGACGATAGGTATTGTAGAAATCTAAGAGTTTTGCAAAACTAGCGTAAGGATCATCCACCTTGATTAAGGTGAGTGTTTGAGGCAAGTCCTGCTCAGGAACGAAGTCTTTGCCAACGATAGCTATCGTGGCTTTGGTTTCGTAAATAAAGGGAGCATATTTTGGATTTGCTAAAAAGGTGAGGCTGCTTGGTGCGCCTTCTTCTATCTTAGAAAGCTTGCTCACCATCGCTCCTTCATTCCCGGCTACTTCGCCTCCAAGAATGCCTGCTATTTGACCGGCTGAAAATTCCATTGCGCACAAAAGTAAGAATAATCAAGTTCTTAGGTAGTTTGGCCCCTCATTTTATCATCAAATCATCCCTTTTGCTTTCAGTTCAAGATACTTGTTGACGGTATTTATCGACAAGTCTTCAGGTCTGCTTAAGATGGTTTTAATTCCATTTTTCCTTAGTCTACTTGCCATACTCCTTTTGTCAAACAACAATCGTTGGGCCATGGTTTGGGTGTAGATTTCAGAGATGAAGGTGGCTTCGCGATGAGCCATTTGCTCTAATTCGGTGTTTTCAAAAAGCATCACTACAAGGAGGTGCATGCGGTTAATGCGCTGCAAAATGGGCAAAGCGCGCTCTAAAGCATATTCACTTTCAAAATTCAGATACAAAAACAACAAACTCCGGGTTTTCACTACATTCTTAATGGAGCGGTACAGAAGATCGTAGTTAGCGTCTTTGATTTGCTCCTTCTCATTATATAAAGCGTGGAGTATTTTTTTGATTTGAATGGGTCCACGATCTGCCCTTATGGTGCTGCCTATGGTGTCGGAATAAGAAATTAATCCAGCTTTGTCGTGCTTTTTTAAGACGATATTTGATAAAACCAAAGTGGTGTTAACGGCATGGTCAAGCAAGCTTAGGCCGCCAAAAGGCATGTACATGTTCCTACTTTTATCGATAATGGAGTACACCTGCTGAGAACGCTCGTCTTCATATTGGTTCACCATCAGCTGATTTCTTCTCCCTGTGGCTTTCCAATTTACAGAGCGCATGTCGTCGCCCTGCACATAGGGCTTGATTTGCTCGAATTCATAGCTGTGACCTAGGCGTCGCACCTTCTTAATGCCCTCAAAATGAGAGGTCTGTGCAAAGGCCATGAGTTCGTACTTATGCATTTGAATGATGCTCGGAAAACAGGGTACTTCTTGAGTGCGAGCTAATTTGATGTGTCGCGCAACAAGACCTAAACGAGTAGAAATAAGCACATTCAGGTCCTTGAATAAATGAATTCCTCTCGAAGTGGGACGCAGATCATACTTGATTCGTCGTTCTTCACCGGGATTCAAAACAAAGTTCATTTTAAAATCCCTGACTTGAAGCTGAACGGGAATTTCATCATAAACGATAAAATTCATCTTCATTCCATAGTTACTCTTGACTACAAGTTGCACTGGGTTTTCATCGCCCAATGACCACATTTTGCCCAGTTTTCTCTCTGCCTCACAGGGGTCTTTGACCAAATAGAGAAGGGTTAAATCCACCACAAGAGCAACACACAGCATCAAAAGAAGGGCTAAAGCGAACGGGAAAAGCCAAGGTAAACCAAAGCCTAGCGCTAAAAGCACAACCAAAGCTCCGCCCAAAAAGAAGAAGGTAGGGCGCAAGTGCCAAGAGCTGATATGTTTGAAGAACAGCTTCATGCTTATCTCGGAACTTCAACCGTTTCTAAAATGGTTTTGATCACTTCCTCAACGGTGGTACCTTCCATTTCACGCTCATGAGATAAAATTACACGGTGATTGAGGATGGGGATGCAAACGCGTTTGATGTCGTCTGGTGTTACAAAGTCTCTTCCGTTCAATGCGGCAAAAGCTTTTGAGCATTTCATGATGGCCAAAGAGGCTCGGGGAGAAGCACCCAAGTGCAAATCGCCATTATTTCTGGTGTTATTCACTACTGCGGCGATGTACTTCAGCAACTCTTCTTTGATATAAATCTGTTCAATCAGCTCTTGGGCTTCTTTCAAGCTGGCCGAGCTCACAACGGCCTTTACATCTCCTTGCTGCTGCATGCTGAAATCACGTTCAAAGCGCTTCAGAATGAGTTCTTCTTCATTCAAACTGGGGTATTCCATTTTAATTCTGAACAAGAAACGATCGAGTTGGGCTTCCGGCAAGGCATAGGTTCCTTCTTGCTCAATGGGGTTCTGAGTGGCAATTACGAAGAAGGGAAAAACCATGGGGTAAGTTACTCCGTCATAAGTGATCTGCTTTTCCTCCATCACTTCCATTAAAGCAGCTTGGGTCTTTGCCGGTGCTCGGTTGATTTCATCAATCAAGATGATGCTGGAGAAAATCGGACCTTTTTTGAAGTTGAACTCGGAAGATTTTAGGTTGAAAACGGAGGTTCCGGTAACATCAGTTGGCATCAGGTCTGGCGTGAACTGAATTCGGCTAAAAGGCACGTCAATGCTTTTCGAAAGCGATTTGGCAGTTAGTGTTTTTGCAATGCCCGGGAGTCCTTCCAATAAACAATGACCGCCCGTAAGCATGGCGGTTACCAAAAGTTCGAGCATCTCATCCTGGCCCACTACTAGACGGTTAATTTCTTGCTTTACAGCATCATAAAAGTGCTTTACCGGGCGAACGTCAAGTCGGGCTTTCTCTTCGAAGGGATGAGGGGCTTCGAATTCTGGAGTATCGGAAAGGGCTGAGCTCTCCGTTTGATTCTCCTCTGGGTTTTGATCGATGTTCTGATTGGCTTGAGCATCAGAAGGTGGATTCGTTTGGTCTTCGCTTTGGTTCTCGGGCGCTTTGTTCTCTTCCATAATTATTTGCAATTAGCGTAAAAATCTTCCAATAACTGATATAGTCGAACCAAAGAAGGTTCGCTTCCTTGACCTTTTTGAGCCAAAGTAGAAAGGTGAAAGATTTCCTGAATGATGTCACTTGAGTAGTCGCTTTTTTGAGCGAGTAAGGTGATGTGAGCTTCGTTGTGATTTTGGTCTTTCTGCATGTTGAGCTTAATGCCATAGCGTTCGCGCACGAAGCTATTGAACAACTCGCCCTGCATTTTCATCAATCGGTGATGCTCGTTTTTCTGACGGAACATGTGCCCCAATGTTTCAGCATACTCTACTGAAGTATTTCTTGGTGGGAAAACTACCGGAATGGCTCTTTGTTTCCTACGTGCGCCAAGTATGAGGTACAGAAAGGTGAGGGCCATCAGTAAAAACCAAGCCCATTTTAAGGCTGGTTCACTCAGAATAAAGCTAAGCGGACCGTCTTTAATCTCTGGTGTTTGGGCAGCTGAGCGACTCCGTCCTCCGGTGGTTTCATCTCTAATCCAACGGCTTTCTCTGCTGTAATTGTCCCAAATGAGGTGCTCTCCTTTTAAAGCAGCGGTGTAGTGATTGGTGAATTCAAATACGTCTTCGCGAAGCAAAGAATAATTCCCTCCCAAAAGCGGCACGCAGTTGAGAAAGATTTCACCTTCACCGTAAGGAACGCGAATCATGTAGGTTCCAAAGCGGTGCTCACCCATCAGTTCGTGCTCTTGCGGAGATTCAGACAAGACCATTGGATTGAAGAAAGGCCAATTAATAAAGCTTATTTCGTGATATGAAACGTAGGACAAATCAAGGCTCGGCTTCAATACT
>JAQWFN010000016.1 GCA_029238785.1 Flavobacteriales bacterium
AGTCAATCCTACGCCTTTGTGTTCAAAACCATTGGCAATTATTACACGCGCAACGAGTTCCCAACGGCCTTTTACGAGAAGGAGTTTGACGGACTTTTTGAGGATCCTTTCGAAGCCTTAAGCGAGGCGAAGAAGGAGCGGGCAGATCAAGTGTTTACCGACCTCCTCTCGCAGTGGGATGCGAAGTTGCAGGCCAAAATCATTGCGGCGCAGTTGCGGGTGTTTCGGGATGATTTGGAAGAAATGAGCCAAAGTTTGAGCGGAAAGGCCATGGAGTTCAAGCAGCTCACCAGTTTGATTGCCCCCTTTTCTGATTACACCGGAAAGTACTGGAACATGGCCGAGGATTTATGGAGCAAAACCAGCTTCAATGTGCTCGATAACTACAGCGAACTGCTCGAAAAAGAGGAGGAACTGATGCGCTTGGCCGAGATGTTGGGTCAGCTTCGCGAAGCAGAAATTCAAACCGAAGAAGAGCAGTACCAGGATGTGGAAATCAAGCGTTCCAAAGTGCATGATCCCATGTTGAAATCAGAGATCACGGGGATTTTTGAAAGCAATGACCTGAACCAGTTGCTCAGCAGTGAAATTGCCTTACTTGCTGATGCGCAAACGGAAACGGTTTTCTTCAAGAAGTTTGCCGATGAAATGCTGCTTACCAATCAATTCAAAGACCATAAAATCGTGGAGAGCGATGAATTGGTGGGCTACTCCCGAGAACTCAAGAAACGCAAGGAAAAAGGTCCGTTCATCGTATGTGTGGATACTTCCGGTTCCATGGAAGGCACGCCCGAGCACATTGCCAAGGTCTTGTGTTTTGGTATTTTGAAAATGGCCGCCAAGGAGCAGCGCAAGTGTTTTTTGATCAACTTTTCTACCGGAATTCAAACCTTGGACCTGCAGCACATTTCGAACAATGTGGATGAATTGGCGCATTTTCTGAGCATGAGTTTTCAAGGGGGAACCGACATCTCCCTGGCCCTTCACGAGAGCATCGAACAATTGAACACCAAGAATTACAAAGAGGCCGATGTGCTTGTGATTTCCGACTTCGTGATGTACAAACTCGACCCGCGATTGGTGAAAATGATGCAGCACGAGCAAAGTCAGAACAACACCCAGTTTCACAGTTTAGTCATTTCCGACCAAGCGGTGGAGGAAGTCATCGAGGTTTTCGACCACGTCTGGGTCTATCGTCCAGAAGAAAAGGGCATCATGCACACGCTTCATCAGGATCTTTCGGTGATGATGCGGAATGTGGAGTAGTGTTGGTGATTATTGAATGGAAAGTACCGCCTTATTATTTCAAAAAATATAAATACAATGCGAGGGTTTGTTTTCACTCGAGACTGATGAAAAACTTGATGAAAACCTATTGCGGCTCAAAAGCAATCAACTCCCATGTGCCATCCATGGCATCCAAATTTTCCCAAGAAATGAGGCCAATGTTCTGTGCGAATTGGTAACGGTATTCTTCTCCTGTACAGCCATTAAGGGAGAAGGACTTTCCTATGATGGTGAATGACTCAACATTGAAATTGTTTAAAACATCTATTTCCGAGATATTTCCAATAGCATTAGGTTCATTTCCAATTGATCCACAAGAAGCGACATAGTGATTTCCTTTGATCACCGGGAATAAAAGTGTTGAACGCGGTAGGCTAAGAAGCGTACCTTGTTCATCATAGGCCGCCCGATACATGTGCATCCGTCTCAACCGACAAGGCTCGTCCAAAGGAATAACGTCTTGATTAACATTATAGGTGTACCTCCATTCAGCATTTTCATAAGTCCTCTTCATCCTCGTCCAAAAGCCAATTTCGGTGGTTTCATCAACTTCGTAGAACAGGTCAAAGCCATAAACGGTGAAGGTGTCTCTTTCTTGGGTGAGTTGGTTTTCATAAACCCAGTAGGTACCCACATTGAATGCGCCAAAGTCTTTTACTTCTTCGTAGCTGCTGAAGTGGCCACAGCCACGCACATCATATTGGGTGTGTTTGCAAGAAATGAAGACAGCGAGGGGGAGGGAAAATCCTAGAATTAGGAGGATGGTGTTTTTACTTTTCAGCATGATCGGTGTTTCAGGTAAGATATTCTAATGTAAGAAGAAATTTTGAAACGTTTTGAAATGCAGTCTTTTAATGGTACATCATGTTGCTTGATGGAATCGTGAGATAAATATGCGACCCCGCTGGGGTCGGGATGCTGATGGGTGATTGAGCGGTTATAAATATGTGACCCCTCTGGGGTCAATGGTACTAATCAAATTCCCCCTTTCGGCTCCGCTCAAGGGGCACTTTAGTTTCGGCTCCGTTCAGTGGTCAATTTCGGCTTCGTTCTGATTGTTATTCTCGTTCTCAGCACATGCTGCCTGAGCGGAGTCGAAGGCAGCTCATCACTCATTCGGAGGCAAACGCAGGGTAGAATGACTGCGGAATCCATTCGGTTCAATGTACCTTCCCGCTTCGAGTTCGTCGTGACGTGCTTCGCGAATGAAAAGTATTTGTCCTTCGAAGTGGAGGGTCATTCCGGCCAAGGCATGGTTGCAATCAATCACGAGGTACTGGTCTGTTTTCTCCATCACCTTCCCGGCGTGTCCGCTCCCCGACGTGGTGGTCAACTGCAGGTAGTCGCCGGCATCAATGTCTTCGTAGGGGTGACGGTCTGATAGTTCCAAATCATCCCGAAACAATTGAATCACTTGGGAGGGGTCGTGCTGCCCGTAAGCATCCTCAGGCGCTAAGGAGAATTCAAACTGCTGTCCTTCACTCATCGTCAGCAAATATTCTTCAAACACGGGCAACATCATTCCTTCACCAAAAAGAAACTTCAAAGGCCATTGCTCGTCCATCACCTCCATGACTTCGCCCGTTTTTCCCCCCTTGCGAAGGGTGTACTTCATCTCAATGATTTTTCCCGGGCCAACTTTTCTTAGTGCTTCCATGCGAGTATAACCATTGAGTTTAACGAAAGTTGCAAGGGGAGTGTAAAGACTTTTGCTTAACTTTGTAACTATGCAACGCTTCTCCGCATTCGTTTTAATGCTTTGGTATGCAGCACTTTCTGTAGGGATTTTGCTTCATACTCATTCCTGCTGCGGTAGCGTGGCCGGTTTGGAGATGAACGGACTCGAGCTGTGGGACTTCCAATGTTGTCATGATACCGGAGAGCACACCTGTGGCTCAGAAAAAGCGTGTTGCGACGATGAGCAAGTGTATCTCGCTTTGGATGAAGACCATGCTTCGGCTCCTTTTTTAGTGCTTTCTTTTTTTGTTGAGCTTCGCGAAGCGCCCCAATTTTTCCAAGTTCAAGTGCTTGAACGCAGCAAGGGAGATGTGGCGATGGATGCACAACGGGGTCCGCCAAAATACATCGCATTTCAACAGCAATTGGTTTATGGATGATGTCTCGGTTTTATTCCGATGCATTTATTTATTCATGTCTGAAAAAGACAAAAACCAATAATTATGAAAAATTTAAAATCACCCCTACTTTTTTTATTTCTGGCCCTCATTTCACTCACTTCCTTTGCTGGAAACAAAGCCATAGAAACCACCATTTGGGTGGATGGCGTTTGTGGAATGTGCAAAGACCGTATCGAGCTTGCGGTGGACGTTAAAGGCGTGAAATTTGCCGAGTATGATGTCAAAACCAAAGAGCTGAAAATCATCTTCAACGAGAAGAAAATTACCCTCAAAGAAATCCACGAACTCATTGCCAAAGCGGGTCACGACACCAAAGAAGTGAAAGCTTCTGATGAGGCTTATGCCAACGTTCACGGCTGCTGCAAGTACAGAGAAGGTGGTGGTGCTTGTTCAGGAGACGACCACGAAGAAGGCGAAGAACACGACCACGAAGAGCACTAAGCCCTACTGACATGTTAAAATGGACCTTATTCCTCTTCGGAGCTTTTGTGAGCTTGGGAGCATGGAGTCAAACCAGCACACCTTCTAAAATCAAGGGTATTGTTTATACCACGGAACAAGAAGGCGACCATACCGGGCACGATCATGCGCCCGGTGAACATGTAGAAACCCTCCCCGGTGCCAGTGTGTATTGGAAGGGAACCAACATCGGTACTTCAACGGATGCCCAAGGGATTTTCCGATTAGAAACCACAGCACTTACTGATACCCTTGCCGTTTCTTTTGTGGGCTACGGTGTAGCTTATGTGAAGTATGACGGACAGAAAATGCTTGAAATCATCCTCAACCCGGGCAAAGAACTGGGCGAGGCGGTGGTAGAAGCCGAACGCGAAAACGTAAGCATTTCCCTCATCGACCCACTCAATGCACAACGCATTTCTTCGGGAGAGCTGAAGCGCGATGCCTGCTGTAATTTATCGGAAAGCTTCGAATCCAACGCCTCTGTTGATGCCGCATTTACCGATGCCGTAACGGGTACCCGACAAATTAAAATGTTGGGACTGGACGG
>JAQWFN010000115.1 GCA_029238785.1 Flavobacteriales bacterium
GGTATTAATGAGTTGTATCCACCTGCGCATATCGGCGTCCATTCCTACATCACTGTCTTCACTCAGAGGTTCATTGTAAATGTCATCTTCCATGAGGTCCGAAAGAAGAAATTTTTCCTCGTCGTCAATGAGTTTCTTTGCGCTTCTAAAGCTCCAAATATCCCAGGTCTTTGCGGCGTTAAATTCCCGGGTGGTCCAGTTCTTTGCTTGCTTGAAACAATGGTGGTATCCGCTTTTACATGTTCCTTCCGTTTCTTGACTCAATTTAAATTCACACGTTTTACAGTGATGGCCAATGGCGAAAAAATCTTGAGTGTTGCCAAGCTCGTATCCCTGAAGAAGTTGTTCGAACCATTTTATGATTCCTTGAAAATTTCTACCCTCAAAGTTGCGATGTTCAGGGGAAAACGAGTCTGAATCAAGGTTTAGACATTGCTCTGTGAGATCAATCTTTGATAAGACGCTGGTTCCCAAATCAGATAGATCCGTTCCGGGCAATGGCGCAGAATGGTATCTGCCATTAGCTGATTTTTGAATGGTGAAAAGTGAGTAAAGACCATCGATGTCTGTGGCTTTGGTTTTGTCGGGAGCCATAAGAGAAGCCACAATGGGCCGTTGGTCCTCTTCAAAAGCATCTTTGATGAGCTGTAACTGAAAAGCCAAATCTTCAATGTATGGTCTCCAAGCGCTCAATAATTGTGCGTTTTTCTTGGAAACAAACTGCGCCTTGGAGGTTCCACTGATGCTTTTTGATTTCACCTCAATGAGCTCGATGTGGTTTTCTTCCAATACGAGAATATCAACCCGAATAAATCTGTGGCCAACAAGAAAGGCAGGTTCGAACAGAACTTTGGCACCTGAAGCAATCAGGGCTTGTGTGCGTTCAATGGCTGCTTGATTCGTGGTTTCCTTAACTTCAACACCTCCTGGGAAGTGCAACTTGGCCATTTCACCAACCTGATGTCCACCCTTGGCCAAAGCTTCTAAGAATGGATTCTCTTCAGTGGAATTTGGATACTCATTGGGATGACTACTGTAATAGAGCTTGCTCGGACATTCTAATCCGATTTTGAAACGAGATTTGGTAAGATAAGCCATGAGGAGTTTTTATGTCATGACAATATCCTGTATTCTCGTTAAATATTAAAATTTATAATTCCCGTTGAATGAAATACCAGTCAAATAATGGTCGTGTTTTTTAAATAATAATCACCCCACCCGAAACCGCTTCACCAAATACTTCACCATCACGGCAGAAAACACAGTTCCAATGCCCAAAACGGTGCCCATGATTTGAAGAAGGTCAAGGAGGCGCACTTCCATGGGGTAGTGATCAACAATGGAGCCTTGCAGTTCAATGAGCCCAAATTGAATTTGAAGGAAGCAGAGGAGGAGTCCGAGCACCAAGCCAATCAAAGCACCTACTGCATTGATGAGTATGCCTTGCCAGGTGAAGATGCTGAAGATGGAAGCATCGGTCATGCCAATACTTTTAAGGATGAAGATGTCTTTTTTCTTTTCGATGATGAGCATGGTTAGTGAAGCCATCACGTTGAAGGCGGCGATAACCAATATGAAGGTCAAAATGACAAAAGTGGCCCACTTTTCGGTTTGATTGGTTTGGTGGATGAAGCTGTTTTTATCGTAGCGTGTTTCCACTTTTAGTTCATCTCCAAGAAGTAGTTGCAAGCGTTCCTTAATGTCTTCGGTATCGCTGTTTGGAGCGAGGCCTACGTCAACTCTGCTCACCGTGTTTTCGTTATAGCCCAAGAGATCTTGAGCAAAATAAAGCGGGGTGAGGAGGTACTTTACGTCGAGTTCGGCATTTACACTAAACACGCCCGATACCAGGATGGGCTTGGTGTTCAGGGCTTTTTCTTTGTACTTGCTGAGTTTTTTGCCTCGAATGGGCGCGCTTACCGACATCACAGGGAACTCACTAATGTCGTAAGGAATACCCAGCTCTGATTGAATGCCCAAACCGGGAATGGCGCAGGCCATGTCGTTGCGTTCCAAAAGGTATTCGCCCGCCCGCATCATGCTGGCTACAGAGGTGATCGATTTGAAATTGCTGTCAACGCCCATGATGGTGGCCACGCTGGGCTGTCCGCCATATCGAACAATCACGTCGTCTTCTAGAATGAGCGACTGTTTTTCAGCTTCGGGAATGGCGGCAATGCTGGCCAAGATGGCTTCATCCACTTCAAACACTTTACCCCTTTCTGGAGATATACTAATTTCGGCATCGAAGGTAGTGAAGAGGGTTCCTACAAGGCTTTCAATGCCGTTAAATGCAGAAAGGATGCAGATCATAGCAGCCGTTACGCAGGCCACAACAAAGATGGAAATCCCAGAAATGAGGTTGATGATGTTCCTCGATTTTTTCGAGAAGAGGTAACGTTTAGATATGAAAAAAGGGACCTTCATTCAGCTCAAAAGTACGCTAATTTCTGAAGCAGCGCGTCTAATTTAGGCCAACTTGCAGGCGGTTAAAACAATGCCTTCGCCGCTATCATGGGCGGTGTGGCTGTCAATCCAATTAAAAATCACACTTAAGGGCAGGGCAATGGCAAAATAAAAGGGCAGGATGATAAAAAACCATTTTGAGAGACCAAGCATTTTAACGGGGATGACAAAACCGATTTGTTCTGCGAGTTTGCCGAATTTTCCGCCCGTGTAATGCGCTTTCACCTTTTTGAAACCGGCTTTTTTAAACATGGCTTTTAGTTCTTTCATCACATAGCCACAGCGTTCAATGCCTAGTTCTTGATCGGCCTTACACAATTCGTCGGCATAGTGCGTTTTGGTGGTGAGGAGTACTTTCCCCCCTTCGCGCAGCGCCTTAAAAAATTCGTGAATGGTTGTTTCGTCGTTCTTCACATATTCAAGTACCTGAATGCACATCACCAATTCAAAAGCGTTTTCTTGTTGAAGATCGCTGATGTTTCCAGATTGAAAATGGAGGTTGGTTCGTTGAAGTTCGCGTACCAAGCGATTTCCGGCACAGACTTGTTCGTGAGATGCGTCAACAGCAAGAACAGAAAGGGAAGGTTGTGTACAACTGAGCCAATAAGAAAACTGACCAACACCCGCACCTGCGTCCAAGATATGCGCGTTTTTTGGAGCTGTTTTGAGCCAGTTTCGCAGTTCGCGTTTCACATGCCACGTGCGCACGGTAACGGCATCCATGATTTTGAACAAGAGCTTTTGAAGGAAAGCCGAACGCTTACAAACTTCAGTTACTGTGGATTTGAGTTGTTTCCGGTGCATCTTATTTTAGTAGACGATCGATTTCTTCGTAATAATCTAAAGAGTCGTCTACGTAGAATTTAAGTTCAGGGATACGACGAAGCTGTTTTCCCACTTTTGTACCGAGCATTTTGCGCACCTTCCAGTTTACTTCTTCAACGTCTCTCAAGGCAGCGTCCTTGTCTTTTGTTGCCATAAAACTTAAGTACACTTTAGCCAAACCGAGGTCTGGGCTAATTCGGCATTGAGTTACAGTAATGAATTTTCCACCAAAGAGGGTATTGCTCTCACGTTGAAAGATGATGGCTAATTCGCGCTTCAATAATTGCCCTACTTTTTCCTGTCTAATGCTGCTCATGGTGCAAAATTAAGGAATATAAGCACAGGGTGTATTTATTCTTGAAGGAGGATGCGTTTGCTCTTTCTTGTTGAGTTGTTCCAGGCAGTAAAGACATAGCTCCCCCGAGCGAAATTTTGGAGGTTCAGCACTTTTCCAGGATACAATTCGCCTTGCATGAGTGTTCTTCCACGAAGGTCGATGAGCTGATAGTTCACCTGCGTGTTTCCTTTGAGTTGAAGCAAGTTGCCTTGAGTGAGAAGCTCCCAATTGCTTTGGTCACGTTCGCCTACATTGGTTTCCGAACAAGGTTCTTGAACATTTGGTGCAGTGAACACCAGCTCTTGATTGTTGTAAAAGCACTGTAAAAACGGATCCCAATCGGCAATACAGAAAATTGCTCCTGGACCAATAGGGCCATGCAATGAGCCGATGCCTTCAATCCATAGTTCTTGATACCAGCCACCGATCTCTTCAACGGTGATGTGTTTTCTACTGATTCCATCTGACATCATCACCAATTCAACAGAAATGCATGTTGCTTGGATGTTACAATCACTGAAAGTTACGCTGTCTCCCACTTCAAGAGAGAAGTCGTAGTACAAGATTTCAGAGGTATCTTCATTCCAACGCAGCCAAACTTGTTCGCTTTCTGCATCTTCACGCATGAAATAGCCTGAACCCATGTTTTCTCCTACCTCGCCATAGTAGTTTTGAATACGCGCATATTCTTGTCCCGCGATCACGCTTGATCCTTCCACTTGATAGGTCACCAAAGAAGGAAACCACCCGCCTTCAAGCGATCGCCAATAGTGCGATTCTTGGAGCATGGGAACATAAGCAAAGGCTTGGAAGCCAAGGAGAACGAAAAAGAGGGGGAGTACAATTTTCATAAGGCGATGTTTCTACATTGATGCCTTAATACAAGAAATGGTTGTATGGATAACGCTCTTGGTGAACCCGTTTGGTTAGTTCATACAAGGTGTCTTTAAATTCCTCAAAATTTGTTTTGTCATGCGCCGAGATGAAAATCACTTCTCCCTCTTTGAGTTTGCTCATCCAGGTGTTTTTTAATTCTTCCAGGCTGATGTTTTCACGTGTGGGCGGACTAAGATCGTCTTCGTCTTGAGGAGTGTACTTGTAAGCGTCGATTTTATTGAAGACCATCAAGGTGGGCTTGTCTGTAGCGTCGATATCTGCCAAGGTTTCTTCAACCACACGAATATGGTCTTCAAACTGAGGGTGTGAAATGTCCACCACATGCACCAAGATGTCAGACTCTTTGGTTTCGTCCAAGGTAGATTTGAAACTCTCCACCAATTGGTGCGGGAGTTTTCTGATGAATCCAACCGTATCTGAAAGGAGGAAGGGGAGGTTTTGCAGCACGACTTTCCTCACGGTGGTATCGAGCGTTGCGAAGAGCTTGTTTTCGGCAAAAACTTCCGATTTCGCCAGGGCGTTCATGATGGTTGATTTTCCAACGTTTGTATATCCTACTAAAGCCACACGAACCATTGCTCCGCGGTTGCCACGTTGGGTCATTTTTTGACGATCAATAACTTCAAGTTGTTTTTTGAGGGCCGAAATTTTGTCGCGAATGATCCTTCTATCCGTTTCAATTTCTTTTTCACCCGGACCACGCATTCCGATACCACCTTTTTGCTTTTGGAGGTGAGTCCACATGTTGGTTAGTCGAGGAAGGAGGTATTGATATTGCGCCAATTCCACTTGCGTTTTTGCGTGAGCAGTGCGGGCGCGCGCAGCGAAGATGTCGAGAATAAGGTTGTTTCTGTCAAGAATCTTCACTTCAGGAATGAAGTTCTCCAGGTTTCGAAGTTGTGAAGGGGATAGCTCATCGTCAAAAATAATCATGTCGATTTCGTTCTCTTCCACATATTCCTTCACCTCCTCGATTTTACCAGAACCTAAAAATGTTCGTTTATCTGGTTTGGTGAGGCTTTGAGTGAACACCTTCATACAATGAGTATCTGCTGTTTCGGCAAGAAAAGCCAGCTCGTCGAGGTATTCCGCGAGTTGTTCTTTTGTTTGTTCTTGGGTAATTACTCCCACAAGAACACAAGTTTCTTGGCGTTTAGCTGTTTCGTGTAGCGTGCTCAATTCGATCTGAATTTTTCGATGTATTTGGCAAGACCCTCAATCTGATCAGCGCTTAGCAAGTCTTTTTGAGGGGGCATGGTATTTTTTCCGTAAGTGATGATTTGAATGCGTCCTTGTAAATCTAGGGTAGACTTGCTAAGGTCTGGCGCACCACCAACCATAAGGTTTCCTTCTCTTCCATGACAAATGCCGCACTTCATATCGTAAAGGGCATCAATATCGGGCTGAGGAGCTCCACCATTATTGCTTCTTTTTTCTTGGGGTGATGTAGCATTGTCGCAGGCCAAGAGCCCCATCAAGCCGAAAAAAAGAGCGAGTACAAATGATTTTTTCATTGGTCTTTTCAATTTAGAACCAAGCTGCTTCCAAGGCTTTACGGAAAGGCCATGGAATTGCCGCCATGATGATGATAAAACCAACCAAGTAGGTGTAGGCCAAGCGACTAAATTTCTTGGCATCGATGCTCATGCGTTTTGCTGAACTGTATCCAAAAGTGATGAGTGCAATGGCGATCACCATCATCAAGATGTGTTCCATGCCGTAGAAGCGAGCGTAGGCATCGCCCATTCCGCGTTCTTTCATCAGTGCAGGGAAGTTGCCCATGAAGTAAAGAACTAATCCTAAAACGAGTTGCAAGTGCAAAACAATCATAGAGAAAAGCGCAGTTTTCTTATCTCTAGGAGAAAAACTTTTGGCTCCGGCTTTACCGCTGAAAAATTTAACAATCGCAAAAATGAGCAAGAAAATGGCAATCCATCTGAGTCCGCTGTGCGCGTGAACGAGTCCGTTGTACATATCTAAAGAATTTAC
>JAQWFN010000129.1 GCA_029238785.1 Flavobacteriales bacterium
AGATATCTTGGCCATAGGTATCCTCTAAGGCTTCTTGCGATGTTATTGAAGACCCGATCATTCCTGTTACCACGAATTACGATGAAGCTACTTACGGACCACCACCTAGCTTCGGTGCTCCTGAAGACCTCACACGTAATGTATTGTTAGAAGACTTCACTGCGCACCAATGTGGAAACTGCCCGGCAGCTGCAATTGTAGCTGAAGCCTTAGAGGATACCTATGGCCAAGATATCTGTGTGGTAGCCATTCATTCTGGTAGCCTAGCTGCTACAAATGAAGAAGGTGCCTTCACCACTGATTGGACCAACGAAATCTCAGATATCTACTACAATCAACTCGACTTCCAAGCCAACCCGCTTGGAAGGGTGAATCGCAGTCCTTCTCTGGGCACCTTTCTGTTCCCCGTTGAATGGGAACCACTTGTTGAAGATATCATTACCGAAAATGTTGAGGTTGCCCTGCAAATCGCAACGAATTACTCTGATCAAAATAACGAGGTGAACATCCACGTTAACGGTCAATTTCAAGAAAGCTCCCCAGGTAATTTGAAGCTAGCTGTGCTGGTTTTGGAATCGCACATCATCGATTACCAGCTTGATTACAGCTCAGACCCTGAAGTTATTCCCGACTACGAATTCAACCATGTTTTAAGAGACGCTGTTACTGGTCCGTTTGGTTTAGACTTTTCTATCAATGCCGAAGATGGCGATGAAGTTCAAAAAAACTACACCTACGAGTGGAACAACGCTTGGCAAGTTGAGAATGCATCTATTGTTGCCTTCGTTTATGATAATGAAACAGGACAGGTCATCAATACGGTTAAAACATACATTACTCAATAAAGATGTTCAAGAACGCTGCCTTTTTGCTCTTCGCTTTACTGCTAAGTACCTGCCTTTTTGCACAAGACAACTCTTTTCAAGGCGGTTTAGTAGGCGGACCACTAGTTAGTCAGGTGTCTGGAGATGGGCTTGGTGGCTTTGACAAATTGGGGTATCAATTGGGTGCTTATGTGCACATCCCGTTTTCCAAAAAATGGGCAGGTAAAATTGAGCTTGGTTACATCGCCAAAGGAAGCCAACGACCAGGAAACCCAGACAACATTGGTGAAAACACTTGGGGATACCGCTTCAATTACATCGAAGTACCTCTATTACTCGAACGTCAATTCAGAAAATTCAACATTCAGTTTGGTCCTGCCATCGGTGTATTGGTAAGTTCTTCTTATGTCTTCAATAAGGAGAAGTTTGAGATTGTTAATCCAGAAGCGGCTTCAACAGACATCAGCTTTATGGGTGGAATTGCCTATCCGCTCAGCGATAAGTTTACAGCGAGCATGAGGTATTCGCAAAGCCTTGTTCCTGTTCGCGATTATGTTGATGTTGGCGTGAACCCCGTGTTCGATGGTGGCATGTACAACAGCGCCCTGCACCTCATCGTACATTATCGCATTGGAGCGAAGTAAACACCTACTTTTTTGGCAGTATTGCGTTTTCCTCTAAGCGTGCTTTTAGTTCTTGATAGAAGCTCATCATTTCTTCATGCTTCTTGGCTACTTCTGCTGTCCTTTCTTGCGCAATCTGAACCGCTCTAGCCGCATTTTCTCCGGGGAACTCTCTACCTGTGTCTATGAGATTACTCGCGTTCCAAAGCACATTTGTTAAGCGCTCAGTAACATGGTCATAACCCTTGAAGTCTTTATCAATCATGTATAAACCTTCAAAGGCAGCACATTCTTGATTTAAGCTGTCGAGTTGATTAGAAAGGTCGGTCAAGGTCGAATCGCTGAGATAATTCAAGTTCTGTTCTGCAAGCTTTATTGTTTTTCTCATTTCCTTCATCGACTCAAAAAGGGAATCGGCCAAAACCACCGTTTTTTCAAGTTGTTGATGAAGGTCGTAGCGCTCCGCGTAAGCCATGTCAATAAAAACCACCCTTGGATCATAATGAACCTTCACCGAACCACTGGCCTTTAAATCTTGATAAGAAAGTTCCACTTGATATTCACCGGGTGCTACACTCATCCCTCCACCAGGAAGTGCATCTTCTTTTCGCTCTGAGCGCGATGGCCAAAACACACCTTGCTCTCTTAAATCCCAAGGCACCGTCACCAAACCTGAATCCAGACTTACTTTGAATGCCCTGATTTCTTCACCTTCACTGGAATAGACCTTCAACAAACCTTCCTTTTCATCTTCAAGAAGCGTGTTTTCCCCAATGAAAAACGTCAAGCGAGCTCCACCTCTTCTGTTCTCTCCGTTCCATTGATGATCTGCTTCGAAGCGCGAACCCGCAGGTTGTTTGTAATTGGCCAAATAGGCATCTGGGGCAGAAACGAACTCAAAGCTATCAGCTTCAAAACCACTCCTTGCCATGAACTCAAGCGGAGCAATATCATCAAGAATGTAGGCCCCTCGTCCAAAAGTACCAATGATCAAATCATTTTCTACTGGATGAATTTTCAAATCAATTGTAGGAACAGTGGGATAATCGTAGGTCCATTTCGTCCAAGACACTCCCCTGTCGAAAGAGTAAAACAATCCGTTTTCAGCCCCCAAAAAGAGCAAATCTGGTGTGTTTGGATGTTGCACTACGGCGTGGCAATGTCCTAACTCATTCCCTTCCTTATCCATAGTACTTTCCACTAAATTGCTCCAAGTTTTTCCGAAATCATTGGAATAGAAAAGGTAGGGTTCCCAGTTGTTTCTTCGGTAATCATTCACCACAACAAAGACCTCATCGGCTTCAACACCAGGTGTGATTTGGGCTACCCAAGCTCCTGCAGGCATGTCCTTAATCCCCGCGCTTGCTTTGCTTTTCAGGTTCATCTTTGTCCAAGTCTTTCCAGCATCTTTAGTGAGTTGAAGATTCCCATCATCAGTCCCTACCCAAATCACCTCCTTCGCTGCAGGATGAGGAGCGATGCAAGTAATGGTGGTATGGTTTTCTGCTCTTGTGGCATCAATGGTTAAGCCGCCTGAAAGGGCTTGTTGCTGCTTCTCAGGGTCGTTTGTTGTTAAGTCTGGCGACAATTGAGTCCAAGATAAACCGCGGTCTTCACTGTAATGCACAAACTGGCTACCAAAATAAAGCGCGTCTGCACTGTGAGGATCAATAGCAATGGCTGCATTCCAGTTGAAGCGCAAGGGGATGGAGTCTGCTGAGGTGGGTTGAATGAAAATCATTTCGCCACTTTCGGTATCTACATTGTAAACATTTCCTCCCTGGTACATGCTGTAAACGTAGCGCGAATCTCCAGGAATTGGCACAACATCAAATCCATCACCAAAAGAGATTTCTTGCCAAAGGTTGTTTCCTAGCGGACCAGAAATCCAGGCGTAAGCGGGTGCCTTCCAAGAACCGTTGTCTTGCATTCCACCATAAATATGGTAAGGTGTTTCTAAGTCGTAGTTAATGTGGTAGAACTGACCTACGGGCAAATTGTTGACGAATTGCCAATGCTCCCCGCCATCTCTCGATATGTTCAATCCTCCATCGTTTCCATCCAGCATTAAATCTGGGTTTTCTGGGTGAATATAAAAAGCATGATGATCTGGGTGAGCTCCCGAATAGGGTAAAATTACCTCGAAGTTTTTGCCCCCATCGATGCTCTTTGAAACCATGCTGTAGAGGTTATAAACGGTGTTTTTTTCTTTGGGGTGAACGAAGATATCGGCATAGTAAAATGGACGATTACCAATATCTTCAGTAGCCTGTAGTTTCCAAGTAAAACCACCATCGCTAGAACGATAGAGTCCGGTTTTCTCACTCTCAATAAGCGCGTAAACCACTTTTGAATCGCTCTGCGCAATGGCAATACCAATTCGTCCGTAAGGTCCATCTGGCAAGCCGTTTTTCCCATTCAACCTTTCCCAAGTCTTGCCACCATCGAGAGTCATGCTCAAAGAAGATCCTTCTCCTCCCGAATTGAATGTCCAGGGTTTTCTCCCGTATTCCCACATTGCTGCAAAAAGCTTATCGCTGTTTTCAGGGTCCATCACCAAGTCGGCACAAGCTGTTTCATCGTTGTGCTTGAGCACATGCTTCCAAGACGTTCCGCCGTCTTCGCTTTTGTAAACCCCACGTTCTGGATTTTTACCCCAAATGCTCCCGAGCGCCGCTACGTAGATGTTTTTATCGTTGTTTGGGTCGATGATGATCCGGTGAATGTTCTTTGTCGCCTCCAAACCCATCAGTTCCCAGGTTCTTCCTCCATTCAGAGAACGGTAGATTCCTTTTCCACTTGAATGAGAATTTCTAGGGTTTCCTTCGCCCGTTCCCAACCAAATTTGATCTGATTTTTTCTGGTTGATGGCAATAGCTCCAACCGAAGAAGTAGCTTCCTGATCAAAAATGGGCGACCACGTGATTCCGCCACTTTCTGATTTCCAAGCACCACCTGAAGCCGTTCCAATGTAGATGATTTCAGGCTTGTCTTGAACCAAATCAATCGTGGTTACCCTTCCGCTCATGGTGCCCGGACCAAGGTGTCTCATGTTCATTCCACTGAGGTAGAGACTGTCGTTTTGAGCTTGCACGCACGTCATCGCGAAGCAAAGAAATACTAGACTGATAAATCCTTTCATGAGCCTAAGATAGTAAGTCTGAAAATTCTTCGACTTATATTCTGAGCAGAGCGGCACGAATGTCTATTTTTAGGGCAATGAAAGCGAAAATTGGCATCATTACAACTTGGTTTGAACGAGGAGCAGCGCATGTTTCGAAAGCCATTATTGATGTCATCAAAGATGATTTCGAGGTCTACATCTATGCCCGTGGTGGAGAAGTTGCGGCCAATCATCCCTCGGCATGGACACATGAGCATCTACATTGGGGAACAACTCTGCCCTACGCCATGAAAACCCACGTGGATTTACCCGATTTCAAAAAGTGGTTAAAAAACACCACGCCGGATGTCCTCCTCTTTAACGAACAGCATTCGTGGGAAGTGATTCTTTGGTTAAAAGAGAACAGCCGCATCCCAATTGGGGCTTACATCGATTACTATACCGATGATTCTCGCGAACACTTTGCGCTTTACGACTTCCTGATTTGCAACACGCGCAGGCATAAAATGGCTTTTCAAGACCACCCCAATGCTTGGTATATTCCCTGGGGAGCAGACCTTAGCCTCTTCAGTCCGAAAAAAAAAGAAGTACAAAAAAAGGCCTTGACTTTCTTTCACAATGCCGGAATGAACCCCTACCGAAAAGGCAGCGACTTGGTGATTCAAGCTTTTGCTTCGATGAAAGAAAAAGACTGTAAACTGATTATTCATGCGCAGGTGGGACCAGATGTGCTAGAAGCAACAATTCGACACATGCTGGATGATGAGCGCATCACTTGGATTCAAGAGGAAGTGCCTGCCCCCGGGCTTTATCATTTAGGCGACGTTTATGTTTACCCTTCGCGTTTGGATGGAATTGGCTTGTCTTTGCCCGAAGCGCTTGCTTGCGGCTTGCCCGCGATAGTACCCAATGAAGGACCAATGAATGAGTTTGTTTTTGACGGTTTGAACGGGAAGTGGGTGGATGTGGCGAGGCGATGGAAACGGGAAGACGGCTATTTCTGGCCCATGAACGAAGTAAAAGTAAGTGCGCTGGCTGAAGCCATGGATGAAATTGCCCTCGATAAAGGTCAACTTTCCCTTTGGAAAGATCGCGGAATCTCATTTACACAGAAACACTTGAACTGGCATAAAAATGCGGCTGGATTAAGTGCTTTGCTCCAAGGGGTGAAGTCCAATGCAGCAAGTGCTAAAGCCTTGGATGCATGCAAAAACTACCAAGGCGCTCTAAATCCCAAGCTCACTTTGAAAATGAAACTCCATCGCTTTTTGGTGAAAATTGGTGCGCGTAAACTGAAACGAATGTTCACGCAAGCATGATCTTACAGGGGAAACATATCTTTTTGCTTTCCACTGAGTTTTGGGGTGCACACTACCTTTCGAAGCACCACTATGCCATGACCTTAAAGGAATTGGGCAACGAGGTTTATTTCATTCAACCCGGAAAAGAAAAAGGAGCAAAAGACGCAGGGGAGAGTCCAGAAGGCATCAAACTCATCGACTTCAAACCCTCAAGTGGTCAGCGTTATTTACCCAAAGCGATTGCCCGAAAAATACAAGCGCAAGAGTGGAAAAAAATCATTGACATCGCTCAGCACGAACCCGATCTCATTTGGAGTTTTGATAACAGTCGTTTGTTTCATTTGGACGCTTTGGGAAACGAGGTGAAAAGCATTCATCACGTTGTGGATTTAAATCAGGATTTTGAATTGGCTGCTGCAGCTTCATCGGCCAAGCTGTGCTTGGGAAGTACGCGTTTTATTGTTGATCGTTTGAGAGCGCATCAAGAAGAGAGCTACTTTCTTCATCACGGTTGTGTGGCGAGGCCTTGTTCTAAAAAGCCCCTTTCATCACCCATAAAAATGGCTTACTTAGGAAACATCTTGCTTCGCTTTGTGGATCGTGATTTCCTTATTCAAATGATTTCCTCGTTTCCTGACATCGAATTTCACTTCATCGGTGGATACACGCAGAACAATCTTATTCATAGCATTAGTGCTGAGGATAAGGCTTTTATAAAAAACTTGAGCGCCGCTAAAAATGTGGTCTTGCACGGAAGTGTTGAGCAAAACAAACTTTATATGCTCATGGAAGAGATGGATGCTTTCTTTATCGCTTACGCCAAAGTCCATTACGAGCAAGCAGCCAACCCGCATAAAGTTATGGAGCTCTTATCTACAGGAAAAGCGGTTTTGAGTTTTCCTATTGATGCTTTTTTGGACGAAGAACTGCTTCATTTTGCTGATACAAGGTCTGACTTTTTTCAATTGATTGAAGCACTACGTCAAGGCCATTTGCCCGATCGTTCTGCCCAACAACTGGCCTTCACTGAAGCCCATTCATACAAAGCACAAATAGCTAAAATTGAGGCATGGATAAAGCACTGGTAAGCATCATCATGCCCGTTCACAACGGGGCAACAAGCATCGGAAGCGCCATTGAATCAGTGCTTCAACAGGTCCATCAAGAATGGGAGTTGATTGTGATTGATAACGCTTCAAAAGACGATTCCGCTGGCATTGCCCGAAGCTTCAATGATGATAGAATTATTGTCGCCCAAGAAGAGCGTATAGGTGTTGCATTTGCCCGCAACAAAGGCTTAGACTTGGCACGAGGGAGCTTCATTTGTTTTTTAGATGCCGACGACCGATTACCAGAAAGCAGCCTTTCTTCCCGACTCCATTTGTTTGCACGGCAAGAAGCATTGGGTGCTGTTGACGGACAAGTTATTCGTGAGGGTGGTGCACATCAATGGAGCCCAAAAATCAAAGGCGATGTGTTCCAAAACTTACTTGAGTTGAATGACGGGGCTTTTACCGGCATTACTTGGATGATAAAGTCAGAAATAGTCAAACACCTTCGCTTCAACACCGCTCTTAGTCATTGCGAAGACCTTTATTTTTTCATCACATGTGCGAAAAAAGGACTTCAATATGATTTTGTTGAGCTTCCTGTTTATGAAGTTGTTGGAAGTGAGGGCAGCGCAATGAGCCAGCTCCGAGGCTTAGAGGAGGGATATGCTCAACTACTTCGACTCCTTGAAAAGGACTTTACAGCGCTCATCAACATCAAGGAATTGAAGCAAAAAGTTCGGCGCATCATGTGGCGTTCTTACTTGAAACAAGGAAAAGTATTGCCCGCGCTGCGTGTGTTTTTCTCATCTTTACCATCATGAAGATTCACATTATCATCGGAACAAGGCCCGAAGCCATCAAAATGGCCCCGGTGATTAAAGGTTTAAGCCATTTCCCGAAAATCAGCAGCACCGTTATTGGCACCGGGCAACACGCCGATCTCTTGGAAGGAATGTTGGCCAGTTTTGGCCTGAGTATGGACCTGCATTGGCCCTACTCTTTGGGAAGGACTCAGCACGAACTGCTTTCAGAACTCCTTCTTCGTTGCGCCAATTTTTGGCAGGAAAACCCTGCAGACCTTGTTTTGGTTCAGGGCGATACTTCCTCAGCCTGGGGAGCAGCTCAGGCCGCCGTGCTGATGGGTATTCCTGTTGGACATGTTGAAGCCGGTCTTCGAACGTATCAATTGGATGCTCCTTTTCCCGAAGAGCTGAATCGCCAGTGGATTTCTCGTTGTGCTTCATTGCACTTCGCCCCAACGAAACGGGCCTTCGACACCTTAAGAAAAGAGCAGGTACAAGGAGAGGTTCACTTGGTTGGAAACACCGTTGTTGATGCTTTGGGAGAAATGCTTCGCGAAGCAAAACCACCGCAAGAAAAGAAGTACGACATGCTCGTGACCGCCCATCGGCGCGAAAGTTTTGGTGGTGGAATTGCGTCCATTGCCATTGCTTTGAGCGAGCTTTCTTCAAACTACCGCATTGGTGTAATTGTGCATCCCAACCCGCAAAGTAAGGATGTTTTTGAGGCGCACTTGGCTGGGAAATCCAACATCGACCTGCTCGAACCTGTTCCTTATGAAGAAATGCCGCATTTGTTGATGGCTACTCGATTGTTGTTAACAGACAGTGGTGGTTTACAAGAAGAAGCTCCGAGTTTTGACTTGCCCGTTTTGGTATTGCGTGAAAGTACAGAACGCCAAGAATTGATTGAATCAGGTGCCGGTGTATTGGTGGGAACTTCGCGTGAAAAAATCATTGAAGAGAGCAAGGCTATTCTTGAAAATGAAGCGCGTTACACCGCCATGAGCAATGCTGTAAATCCTTTTGGTGATGGACTTTCGGGCGTTCGAATTGCGGAAATTTGTCATGAATGGCTCTTCGCCCAGCATAAAAAATGAACATCCTGGTGCTCACATATTGGAGTATGAATGAACCGTTGACCAGATCAGCAGTTCTGCCCTATTTCGAAATGATTGCAGCTGCGAATACAAACGAAAACACCCAATTCCTTCTCTTTACTCTAGAGAAAGAACGCTATGCCCTTAGCCAAGAAGAAGGAGCTGCTTTGAAACTTCGCCTTTCTAAAGACCACGTTTTGTGGATGCCTCGTCCTTACTATCGTTTTGGTTTACGTGCCGCTTTCAGTTGGTTGCGCAGTTTAGTGCTGCTCAGAAAAGTCATAAAAGAAAATCAAATTGATAGCATTCACGCCTTTGGGTCGCCTGCAGGAATGGCTGCTCACCTGCTGCACCGCTTCTTGAACATCCCTTACGTGGTAGACAGTTACGAACCCCACGCGAGATCGATGGTTGAAAATGGTTCTTGGCGAAAAAACTCCCCTGTTTTCCACCTCTTGAAGTACTTTGAGACCAAGCAAGCAAAGCACGCCAAAATGGTGATTGCCACCAGCGAGGGCATGAAAAACTATTGTTCAGAGGAGTACGGACACGTTCCTCGAAGTTTTTTCGTCAAACCCGCGTGTATTGATTTAAATCGCTTTCAGGGAGCTTCTGCTTCTAATGAGCTGAAATCGGACTTACTCATCACCAATGAAACCGTTGGTGTATATGCCGGAAAACTCGGTGGAATTTACCTCAAGCAGGAGACCTTTGATTTATTCAAAGCTTGTTATGATGTTTGGGACGGGAATTTTTTAGCCCTGCTCCTCACAGATGCTCCTTTAGAAGAAGTTTACCCTTTAGCAGAAGCGGCCGAACTTCCTTTGTCTGCGCTTCGCGTTCGATTTGTAGATCACGATCAGGTGCATCACTATTTGAACCTCGCTCACTTTGCCATGAACATGGTGAACCCCATTCCGTCTAAGCGCTATTGCACCTCGATAAAAGATGGCGAATACTGGGCCAGTGGATTGCCAGTGATGATTCCAGAGGGAATTAGCGATGACTCCGAAATCATTGAAAACAATGAGGTTGGGGTGGTATTGAAAGGCTTTGATCAGCAAAACTTGTTAGCGGGTGCTGCTAAAATGAAAACACTTCTAGAAGAAAATGACCCTGCAGTGCTTCAGGCCAAACTGCGCAGCATCGTTCAAAAATACCGCTCGTATGATATCGCTAGGCATACATATCTACAAGTATATGGTGTTGACTCCACTTTACTCACTCCATTAAAGCACTTTTTGGTACTGATTTACAACAGCTATAAAGATCCCTTGTATCAGAACCTGGTTCATGCTTTCGTGCTCAGGCAAGCTCAATTAAACGTACACTATCGCTTTGAACTCATCACCTTTGAACAAAAGAATTTCGCCCTATCAAAAGGAGAGCGCGTTCAGGAAAAGGCAGCGTTGAGTGGTGAGGGCATTCATTGGCATCCCTTATCGTATCACAGCGGATCTTGGATGTTTCTGGTGAAGAGTTATGACCTCCTTGCTGCTTTTTATCAAACCCTTCGTTTGAACAGAAAATACCGACTAAACTTGGTGATTAGTTTTGCCAATGCATCAGCGGCCATCGGTGTTTTTGTGTCGCGCATTATCCGAAAACCACTCATGGTCTACAGCTTTGAGCCGCATCATGAGTTTTTGGCCGAGTTTGGTATTTGGAAACGGTCGGGATGGCGTTATCGCTTTTTGAAAAAGGCCGAAGAACTCACTTTGAAACAAGCTTCTTATTTGATTACCGGCACCAAGCACCTCGCCCAGAAAATTACTCCCCTCACTGACGCGAAAGTTTACAGAGCGCCATCCGCAGTAGATCCTGATGCCTTTCAATTCAAGCCTGAAGCGCGCAACAAATGGCGAAAGCTTTGGGGAATTGAACATGAGCAGGTTTTGATTTACGTGGGGAAGTTTGACGGTATTTATTACGGGAAAGAAATCCCGAAGTTTTGTGCCGACCTAGCTTCCCGCGCTCCCTTTTTCTTTGTTTTTATCACCCAACAAGATCACCATGAAGTGAGAAGTTTGTTGAAGGCAAACGGACTAAAAAGCACGCAGTTTTATCTTGGCAGTGCCCATTCTCGAGCGGCCATTGCTGGCTTGAATTCTGCTGCAGACATCGGTTTAACCGCTATCCCTCCTTATCCAAGTCAGCGTTTTCGTTCACCACTTAAAGTAGGCGAATACCTCATGTGCGGCTTGCCATACATCACGTGTGAAGGCGTTTCTGAAGACGATGAAATCGCAATTAAAGAAAAGGTTGGAATTGCACTTCCTGACTTGTCTTCACCCATTAGCGACAAACAACTCATCGAACTGCAAGCCCTCTTGGCGGAGGATAAAGCGGTGCTTCGTGAGCGATGTAGGGCCATAGGAATTTCTTACCGTTCTCGTGTTCAAGCAGATCTTGTTTTTGACGAAATACTTGAAGAGGTTTAGGGCGATTCTTGTTGGAGTTCTCTTAAATCAATGTCTTTTTCTAAAGCCACATCCACTTTTCTGCTCACGAAAAAGGCGCGTCCTTTCATGTAGCCCTCCACCTTCACTTTGGACGATGAGGCAAACAACACCGTGAGGATGCTCTCTAAAAAACTCGTTTGCATGGCCTCATAATCGCCTTTCATGAGGATGGTTCTGGTATTGAGCGTTTTTCGAGGTAAGACGATTTGTTCTCGAAGCTGAATTCTTCCAATCTTGTCGCCATTCAAATAAACATCGATATCAGAATCTGTCAACAACACCCGATACCAGTTGGGATTGTTGATCACTACTTCCACTTCCGCCTCCACAAAGTCCTTATCGAAGCGCGTTACCGTGATGTCTTTCACTTCACTCACTTCTACTTCTTTATAGAAACTACAGGCGCTCAATTGAATGATTAGCGCTAGGGCAAAGACTCCTCGAAGCGCTCTCATTTGCTCATTAATTCGGTGTAGTGCTTGTAGAACAAGGGAATGGTTTCGATTCCTTTCATGTAGTTGAATATACCGTAATGCTCGTTTGGTGAGTGAATGGCGTCAGAATCCAAACCAAAGCCCATCAAGACCGTTTTCAAGCCTAAAATCTGCTCAAAAGAAGCCACAATTGGAATGCTTCCTCCACCTCTAAACGGAACTGGTTTTTTCCCGAAGGTTTCTTCCATGGCCGCTGATGCCGCTTGGTAAGCCGGATGCTTGATTGGTGTTACTGCTGGCTGTCCACCGTGAAGTGCTCTTACTTTTACCTTCACACTTTTGGGAGCGATGGACTCAAAGTGCTCTTGAAACAACTTCGTAATTTCTTCTGGTGATTGATCGGGCACCAAACGCATCGAAATTTTCGCATTAGCCACAGATGGAATCACTGTTTTAGCGCCTTCACCTGTGTAACCGCCCCAAATTCCATTCACATCCAAAGTTGGTCGGATACTCATGCGCTCAGGAACATTGTAGCCTGTTTCGCCTTCTACTCCGCTGATGTCGATACTCTTTTTAAACTCCTCTTGATTGAAGGGTGCTTCAGCCATTCCCGTGCGCTCCTCTTTGCTCAATTCTACTACTTTATCGTAAAAGCCTTTAACGGTAATGTGCTGGTCTTCGTCTTTCAAAGAAGCAATCATCTCACACAAAATGTTGATCGGGTTTGGAACACCACCACCATATAAACCGCTGTGAAGGTCCCTATTCGGACCAACTACTTCCACTTCGCAGTAGCTCAATCCTCTTAATCCAACCGTAATAGAAGGTGTTTCATTATTGATGATGCCCGTATCTGAAACCAATACCACATCCGCCGCTAACTTCTCTTTGTTGTCTTTAAGGAACTGGTCTAAATTCACTGATCCAACTTCTTCTTCGCCCTCAATCATGAACTTCACGTTGCAAGGAAGCGTATTGGTATTCATCATGGTTTCAAAAGCCTTGAGGTGCATGAAAAACTGACCTTTATCATCACAGGCCCCACGAGCAAAGATGGCTCCCTCTGGGTGGATTGCCGTAGTTCGAATTTCTGGTTCGAAAGGAGGCGTCGTCCACAAGTCAATGGGATCTGGCGGTTGAACGTCGTAATGTCCGTATACCAGCACCGTTGGTAAATTCGGATCAATCAGCTTTTCTCCATAAACTATGGGTAAACCGGGTGTTGAGCAAATTTCGACTTTATCAGCCCCAGCTTTTCTCAAGAATTCTGCCACAAGGTCGGCTGTTTTCAACACATCCTTCATGTAAGCTTTATCTGCCGAAATGCTCGGTAGTCTTAAGAGATCAAATAGTTCTTGAATGAAACGGTCTTTATTCTGGGTGATGTAATTCGAAGTGCTCATATTATCCTTTGTGATTTCCTCCAAAATTAAGAAAATGGGAAGGCTAGCCCTAAATTATTTTTCTCGCATATTGAACAGCAGCCACAGTGCATGTGTATATTTGTAAGCCGAAAAAAAATGAAGCTTTCCTTCGAAAATACCGCCGTTGCTTTTGGTCATAAGAACAAAGCGCAACTTAAAAAAGCCTACTGGCTCTTTAAACTCGTTGCTAATCCTGCTTTGGTGAAGCTAGGGAAGTTCTTTATGAACATCGCCTTGAAACTTCGTATTCCAATAGGCTGGGCCATCAAACCCACCATCTTTCAGCAATTTTGTGGTGGCGAAACCATTCAAGACTGTGCAGGCACCACCAAGATTTTAGATCAATTTGGCATCGGTACCATCCTCGATTATAGTGTCGAAGGAAAAGAAAGCGATCTCGATTTCGATGCTACTTGCACCGAAATTCTCGCCACCATTCAAACAGGAAACGACAACGAGCACATTCCGTTTTGTGTGTTTAAAGTAACGGGAGTTGGCAGGTTTTCCGTTCTTCAGAAGGTAAATGAAGGAAAAAAACTGAGTGAGTTAGAGCAAGCTGAATATGAACGCACCCACTACCGGATCGACAGAATTTGTTCTGCAGCGGCAGAAGCCAAAACACCTGTTTTTATTGACGCTGAAGAAAGTTGGATTCAAGATACCATCGATTCTTTGGCCAATGAGATGATGGAAAAGTACAACCAGGGGAATGTTTGGGTGTACAATACCATTCAGTTGTATCGTCATGACCGACTCGCTTTTCTCAAGGAGAGCCATCGCGAAGCAAAAGAGAAAAAGTACCTCCTTGGTGTAAAGTTGGTTCGTGGTGCATACATGGAAAAAGAACGTGCTCGAGCTCAAGAAAAAGGTTATCCTTCGCCCATTCAGCCAGACAAAGCCAGTTCAGACCGCGATTACGACGCCGCTTTGAAGTACTGTGTAGAAAACGTGGAAGACATCTCCACCGTTGCCGGTACGCACAATGAGGCCAGTTCAAAATACTTAGCACAATTGATTAAAGATGCCGGATTAGCCAACGGAGATGCTCGCTTGTATTTCGCCCAACTCTATGGCATGAGCGATCATATCAGCTTCAACCTGGCCAACGAAGGTTATAAAGTTGCGAAGTACGTTCCTTATGGTCCGATTAGAGAAGTCATGCCCTACCTCATTCGCAGAGCAGAAGAAAACACTTCGGTGAAAGGACAAACCTCAAGGGAGTTGTCGTTGATTTTGCAGGAGATGGAGCGTCGGAGAATTGGTGGGTGAGTGCTTTGGGAGGTGCTATTTATAAATTCTGAAATCGACGTTCGTTAATCCTTGTTCGATATTTCTTTTGGATTGAAGAAGTTTAGGGCTTCGCCGGTTGAGGTTGCTTACGCAACTGTTTAGACGCTTCGCGTTGGGGTTTAGCTTGCTGACGCAAAGGGTTAAATAACGCTGCTAATATGGCATGATTTCTAAAATCGATGTTCGTTAATCCTTGTTCGACATTCTTTTTGATTACAGAGAATTGATAATCAAAGAAGCGGAAAAAAGGAGAATGACGAGGAGGAAAACTAAATGACATTGCAAGGATGCATTCTTCTTTTGTAAATGAGTCCTAATCACACCCACAA
>JAQWFN010000113.1 GCA_029238785.1 Flavobacteriales bacterium
AAGATCAAAAAAATCGATCACTCAACAGAAATCTTTGAACTCATAATGATTCAAGACGAATGCGTTGAGCTCTTCAAAAAATCACTCCCTTTCATGCTGAAAGCCCACGAACTAGACCCCTTTCGAATGGAACCTTTAAAAGGACTTCGAGCAATCTATAAAAGCTTGAGCGACGATGAAAATGAAGAGAAATACAAAAAACTCTTAGAGCAATACATACAAGAAGGAATAATTAAAACTGAGGACGGCCGATAGTGAGATTGCGCATCACCATACCATGGAAAATTGGCTTTGGTTTCGGTTTATTCATGTTGATTGTGGCCATTGTATTTATTCTCACAAGAAGTACACTTCAACAAAACAAAAAACTCAACGCCAAAGTACAAGAAATCTATACTCCAAGTCTTGAAGCAATTGAAGACTTGCAAGAAAGTATTTCCTATTCGCGCGTCTTAATCAAACATTGGGCACTGGTACAGAGCAGACCAGACGAAAAAGAACGACTGGAGTTAGCACTAATCATGGATGAGACCATTCCTTATCAAGAAATGCTCATCGATTCCATTGCACAACGATGGGAACCTAGAGCCGTTGAAATAAAAGACAGCCTCTACATTGAAATCGACAGGCTGGATATCGTTTACGGCCAAATTCGATCTGCACTGGCGAGCTTTGAAGATTACGATGATCCAATTGTTGTCATGGAAGTAGAATATCAGTTCCTCGAAGGTGCTAGCCTGGATCAAATCAATTCTGCTCTAGATAAAGCTTTAGAGAACTTACAAAAAGAACTAAAACGCAATGCAACCGAGGTGAACGAGGAAATCGATGCCCTGGGAGACCGTCTAGGCTTGATTGTAGGTAATCTAGCGGTTTTCGTTCTCATCGCTGGTCTCCTCATCGCTGTGTTTGTATCGCGAAGCATCACGAAACCCATTTCCGAACTTAAAAGAACATTGCTCTATCTGGGGAAAGGAATCTACCCCAAAAAAAACATCCGGGTTTCAGATGACGAAATTGGAGACATGGCTTTTGCTGTTAACCGACTTACAGACGGCCTGGTTAAAACAAGGGAGTTCTCAAATCAAGTTGGACAAGGTAACTTTGCCGCAAGCTACTTGCCGCTTTCAGAAGACGATGAATTGGGGCATGCCCTTCTCAAAATGCGCGACGACCTGGCAGAAAACGAGCGGATCCTCGAGCGAAAAGTCATCGAGAGAACCAATGAAGTGGTTCAGAAAAAAGAAGAAATCGAGCGTCAAAAAGAAAAGGTAACGGAACTTTATAAGGACCTCACCGATTCAATCAACTACGCAAAACGAATTCAACAAGCCATCCTCCCTCCGGAAAGCGATATCCTTGAAATTTTCCCAGATTCCTTTGTCTTCTACAGACCAAGAAACATCGTTTCGGGCGATTTCTATTGGTTCAAAATAGCCGGAAATAAGAAAATGTTCGCCGCCGTAGATTGCACGGGGCACGGCGTTCCAGGGGCTTTCATGAGTCTGGTGGGATACAACGTTTTGAACCAAGTAACTAAAGTCTTCACCCAACCAGCTCAAGTACTCAACAACCTCAACCGCCTGTCTGCAGAAACACTGAGAGCAAACGGTGTGGGCGATGATAACTTAACCGACGGAATGGACCTGGCATTGGTTTCGATTGATGAAAAAACCAATACACTCGAATTCGCGGGAGCACATAACCCTATCTTTATTATTCGAGGTGATGAGTTTTTCCAACTTCAGCCAGATAAAATGGCTATTGGTGCATTTGAATACGGGGAGTTTAATTTTGCAAACCACAGTTTCGAACTGAAAGACGGCGACATGATTTATGCCTTCTCCGACGGCTACGCAGATCAATTTGGAGGGCCAAAAGACAAAAAGTTCATGAAGAAAAGACTTCGCGAACTGCTCATCGAAATTTCAAGCATGCCAGATCTTAACCAACAAAAAAGCGTCCTTAGAGAACGCTTCTTTGAATGGAAAATGGCGAATGATCAGGTTGATGATATCCTCATCATTGGAGTTCGATATAAAGAGCTTAACTAAAAAAGCTTCTATCAGCAACATGCGTCTGAACCGGATTCAAACACATCACAGCAATTTGAGCTTGGTTGGTAATCATCTGCTGCTCATATCCGCCGCCTAGAATACCCATCAAGCTGTTCTCATAGAAGTTCATGATTGCAATCAAATCAGCATCAACACTCTTTGCATATTCAACAACTGCCGGCCCGAAAGAGCTGCTCTTCTTCTCGGTGATATGAACTTCAAAAGTGATTTCTCTTTCGCTAAGGAATTGCTTTGCGTAATTAATGTTGCGCTCCAATTGGTTTTTAAAGTACTCATCGGTTTCACCCGGAGAAACAAGGTAAACCTTGCTGTTGAAATACTTGGCCATTGAAGCCACCAAGTTGAGCTTTTGCTTGGTTTCTTTATGCAAGTCCAAAGGAACTACGATGTCGTCATAACCATTCGAAGAAATCCCTTTCTCTTGAACAATAATAAATGGTATCGTCGAATCAGTAACAATTCTCAAAGCGCGTCCACCCGTCAAGAACTGCATGCCTCGCAAACCATGTGTTCCCATGATAATCAAAGTGGCATCAATTTCCGTCGCAACAGCATCAATATCTTCAAAAATGCTCCCAATGCGAATCATGGTTTCAACCTTAATTCCATACTCGGCTTTAACACGCTGCGCTAAGGTGTCTATCTTTAATCGAGCCTCAGAAATGAATTTCTTTTCGGCAATTACATGGAGCACAAAAATCTCGGCTGCAATTGCTTGACTAACAGAAACGGCATGCTGGATAGCGGTGTCGCCAACACTTGTAAAATCCGTAGGTACTAATATCTTCTTGCTCATCTAAATAGTTTTAGAATATCGTGTTTTCAAATTTTTGTGCTGCCTGTTTGATATAATCAGCACAATTAAGAGCCCGAAGGTAAGAATATTCCTACTTTTTCATAAGCTTCTTGACCTACGAATAATGAAAGTCCTTGATTTACATTTGTTTAAGAGTGATGTTCTGCAGGTGTGATCTCTCTGGGAAACCAAGTATGTCTCGCACCCTTCACTTTAGCAAGTATTCCTGCAAGGACAATACTCCCCCTGCCGCTTAAATGTGGCAGGGTTTTTTGTCGATAAATCCAGAGCTTTTACAAAGGTTCTTCTGTTTTTCTGAATTAGTTTTGCGAAGTGATTCTCCGCTTGAAATACTATTTAAATGGGCTTAAGAAAAGGCACTCCATGGCTATCCTCAGCCTGATGGTTGGGCTGATAGCTGGCCTAGTAGCTGTGCTGCTGAAGAACCTTGTTTTCGCAATTCAATGGGGCATCAATGAAACAGCAAAGTGGAGCGGACAGGATTGGTTTAAAGTCATCACACCTTTGCTCGGTTTAATGATTACAGCCCTGCTCATCAACAAGTGGATCAAAGAACATCCTGGTCCGGGAATCCCTGTTGTACTTCAAGCTATATCCAAACGGAGAAGTACCTTAAAGCGAAAACAAATTTACGCTGCATTCTTCACCAGTGCTACTACTGTAGGTTTTGGTGGTTCTGCAGGATTGGAGGCCCCAACGGTACAAACAAGTGCAGCTATCGCAAGTAATCTAGGCTTATCCCTGAACCTCAATTATAAAACGAAGACGCTACTGCTTGCATGTGCTGCTGCCGGATCAATGGCGGCCATTTTTAAAGCACCTATCGCGGCGATCGTATTCGCTGTGGAAGTGATTATGATCGACCTCACGGCTGGCAGCCTAGTACCACTGCTTCTGGCAAGTATCGCTGCTTTTTTAACCACCCACCTGATGCTTGGTGAAGGTCAAATTATCGAATTCGACGAACGGGCAAGTTTTGATGTGAAACACCTTCATCATTACATTATCCTCGGAGTTACAAGCGCTTTTGTGTCCATTTACTTCTCCAGAATTTACCTTTTTATATTGGCAAAGTTCAGAGGATTAAGAAACAATGCCCGCCGAATTACCTTCGCTGGCGGACTTCTTGCCCTAATTCTTTTTCTTGTTCCAAGTATTTATGGTGAAGGATACAAAACAATTAATGCCTTCCTCGACAATGATCTCAGCGGATTGAGCTCTTCTGTTTGGGTGAATGGAATATTGGAGAACCCATGGGTGCTTGTTTTGCTGCTGTTTTTTATTCTCTTGCTGAAAGGAATTGCAACGGGAATTACTATGGGCGCCGGCGGTGTTGGAGGAGTTTTCGCTCCAGCCTTGTTCATGGGAAGTACACTGGGAATGCTCTACTCAAAGGTGTGGGGCCTGTTTTCAAATGGCGAGACACCTACGAGCAATCTGGTATTAGTTGGAATGGCTGGACTCGTTTCGGGAGTTATTCGCGCACCACTCACGGCTATTTTTCTCATCGCTGAATTGTCTGGAGGATACGGCCTTTTTGTTCCCTTGATGATTACTTCAGGATTGGCCTTCTACATTGCGCGAGGAATCGACAAGCACAACATCTACACCAACGAGTTAGCCCAAAGGGGAGAGTTGATCACCCACGATAAAGACCAAGCAGTGCTAACCCTAATGAAGCTTCAAGAACAAATTGAAAAAGATTTCTCTTTGGTGAAGGCCGATGCGAGTATGCGCGACCTCGTTCAGCTGATAGCGAAAAGCAAACGCAACATTTTTCCAGTACTCTCTCCTGATGAGCGCCTTTTAGGAATTATTCTTTTGGATGATGTGAGAGAGGCCATGTTCGACCAAAGCTGTTACGACAATACCCCTGCGGTTCGATTTATGACCGAAGCCCCTGAAACCATCGAGCTAATTGAAGGAATGGAATCAGTCATGGCCAAGTTTGACGCTTCTGGTGCTTGGAACCTTCCGGTACTCGATGGAGGGAAGTACATCGGTTTCGTTTCGAAATCGAAACTCTTCTCGGCCTACCGTGCTTGGCTCCAAGAGGTGAATTCAGAAGCTACGGGAATGAATTAAATTAACCGAAGCGTCTACTCAGTTTTTATGAGTCACTTTCTTCAAAAAGTGCTTTTACCTCGGGTTTCTGCAGCTCGATAATAGTGAAAACACCAAGGAGAATACCAATTACTCCAGTAAAGCACTGAAGAACAGCAATAACAAAAATGAATTGGTGATTCTTTCTAGCCTTAATGCACTTGCCGGCGCGCAAAGTAAGCATGCCGAATATCAGGGCAAGCACGAAACCAATGACAAACGGAAAGAGCCGACACGTGGTCGGCTCTTTCTAACTTATCTATTAAAATCTCGATGTCTATTGCAAACAACCTTGATCAATCATTGAGATTGGGTCATTGTTAGGGAAACATAAACCAGAAGGAAGTTCTTGTGGTGCGTATCTCATAAGGTTGGCATCGTACAATGCATTTTCAATGAAGTTAACCAAATCATCAATCTCTTGATCAGTTAAACCTAGTGGTACAAACTGCTCTGCTAATTGCGATGTAGGAACGTTTGGATTCTCAGATACCGCATTATTCTTATACTCAACAACCTCACGAACAGAATGGAAGGTTCCACCGTGGCCCATGAACGGACTGTCTTTTAAGTTGTACAATTGCGGCGTTTTGAATTTGTAGTTTTCTTCTGCGTTTCCAGTAAATCCACCACGACCTAAATTCACCGTGTTTTCAGAGCTAGCTCCGCCATAGAATCCAGGCCCTACCAAGTCATCCATTCCATAACCGTAGAAAGTCATGCTGCTTAGTGCTGGTCCAGTATGGCAGCTTCCACAATTTGCTTTACCAAAGAATACTGCAGCACCTCTTTTTTCGCTGTCTGTCATGGCGGTGCTAACACCTTTCAACCAATCTTGCCATGGGCTTTGATTTGCTAAAATGGTACGCTCGTATGCAGCAATAGCTAAACCAGCGGTTCTTTGTGTGTATCTTGTTTCAACTGGCCAATCAGAAAAAGCCAAGTCAAAAAGGTCTTCATAAATGCTAATTTGCTCGCAAATTTCTTCGTCAACCAACATACGGTGAACAGTCAAACCTGCGATGGCTTGAATTTCAACACCAGCATTTCCAAAATTGTTGTTGAAGATGGGGGTTCCCATTGCCCACTGAGCTTCGGTACCTTCATTGATTCCCTGAGCACCAAATTGACCATTCCAAAGCATTACCTCTTGGTAAGCACTGTTCATGGCTGTAGGTGTCCTAATGGGTTGAACATCTAAACTATCTACACTATAATTGGGGTTGGGCTCACGGGCTTCTCCTGACATACCAAATCCAATACCTCCATCACCAATACCTTGTTGAACGTTGGCTTGAAATCCAGCCTCAGCATGGTGGCAACTTGCGCATGAGTAAGTGAATAGACCTTCGTCTTGGTATTTAGCATTCCTTCCGATTGCCGTTTCATGAAACAACAGTTTCCCAAGGTGTACTTTCGCAGAATTAATAGGATTGAGCGGATCCTGAGGAATGAGCGAATATTGATTGCTTTCTGGAAGGACAAAGTAATTTAATCCTTCACCATTAGAGGCATCCGTCAAAATATCTCTCAATACTTGATCGTAATTTGTAGCCTCACCAGTTACAGGCTCATCAACTTGCTTGCGGCAAGAAGAAAGTCCGAACAACAGTACTGCCGAGAAGGCGATACTTGCTAGTTGTTGTTTTTTCATCGTTAGTAGGTAAGTAATTTAATTCGTTAGTTGGTACAAATATACAAATTATCGATGATATTATACAATTCATGGAGCATCTAAGTATATACGTGTGATTTCGTAGAAAGTTTCAGGAGCTTCTGCATGTACCCAGTGTCCCGCACTTTCAATTGAAAACAAGCTAGCAAATGGGAAATAATGCTTAATCAATTGTTCATCTTCCAATAAAATGTAGTTCGACTGCCCTCCTCGAATGAACAAGCTAGCAATATTACTGCTGCCATGAACAGGCTGGTCAACCATGGCTTGAATTTCCCTATTGATTACAGGCACATTAAACCTCCAAGCGAGCTCTCCTTTCTCCTTCCAGTAAAGGTTTTTCATTAAAAACTGACGCACAGCAGGATTACTCTCGAAGGATTCTAAATGCTTGCTCACCTCTCCTCTTGAACGCTTATTGGCCAAGTCAGCACTCATTAAACCGTCCAAAATAAGGCGGTGATGAACAGGATAGGCCTTAGGGGCCATATCAACGATAATCAGTTTTACCACATCTTGATCGTAAGTGCAGGCATGAACCATTGCTGTTTTCCCGCCCATGGAATGACCAAGAATACTGATGTTCTCTAATCCCTCATCTTCAATCAACTCGGCCAAGTCTGAAGCCATCAACTCGTAAGAGAATTCATCGCTATGCGGAGAGTGACCATGATTGCGCTGATCTACCAAATATACTTTATGCGTTTCAGCATATTGCCGTGCTAAGGTTTGCCAATTATCTCCAGAGCCAAAAAGTCCATGAAGTATGATTAAAGGGTCGCCTTCGCCCATTGTTTTAAAGTGTAATTTCATTTCCCTAGTGCAAATTGATACGCTTGAACAGTGTTTTCTAAGCCTAAGTACAGCGCTTCTGAGATAAGCGCATGTCCAATACTCACTTCATCGAGCTGAATCAAAGACGATGCAAAGAAGGCCAGATTACTTGCATTGAGGTCGTGCCCAGCATTAACTCCTAAACCACATTCTACTGCCCATTGAGCTGCTTTTTTGTACGGTGCTATTGCGGCATTCTTATCTTCAACAAAGCCTCTGGCATAGGACTCGGTATACAATTCAATGCGGCTTGAGCCAAGAGCAGCGGCCCCTTCAATCAATCGTTGATCGCATTCAATAAAGATACTGGTTCTAATGCCTGCCTTGTTCAAGGTGGTGATGACATCATGAAGCAAATCTTTATGGGTGATGGTGTCCCAGCCTGCATTGCTCGTCAAAACACCTGGAGGGTCAGGAACTAAAGTCACCTGCTCTGGTTTAACCGCAAGCACCAAGTCCATGAACGACTCATTAGGGTAGCCTTCAACGTTAAACTCTGTTCTTACCACTTGCTTTAAGTCAAAAACATCTTGATATCGAATATGGCGCTCATCGGGTCTGGGGTGCACTGTAATGCCATCAGCACCAAAGCGCTCGATGTCTTGTGCCGCCTTAACTACATTGGGAATATCTCCACCCCTTGCATTTCGCAAAGTGGCGATTTTGTTGATGTTTACACTGAGTTTTGTCATTTTTAGAGGGCAATTGTTTACAACTCTTTAAAGGAGCTTTCCTACAAGATGATGAACATAATAACTTGCAACAAAGTTATACAAGTAGGCGTTCTTAGCTTGAGTTTGTAACACTTAAAAAGCAGCAAGTGTTTTTAAATCGAATCATATCAAACGAAATACCTGAAGTAAGAATCTCTGATACCGTAGATCAAGTCCTGCGAATCATGGAAGAATTCAAGGTGGAGCACCTTCCAGTAGTGAAGGGCAACATCTTGTTGGGTACCATTTCAGAAACAACTTTGATGAATGTGGAAGATGAAGGCCTTCCCATTACTGGTCTGGAACTTCTAGTTACTGCGATTGAAGAGCAACAACACTTGTACGAAGTCATTGAATTCATGGCGGAGAATAAACTCAGTTTGGTTCCCGTCACAAATAGCAGAGGAGAATACATCGGTTTAATTACGGCGATGGATGTGATTCGCGAATTTGCTAAATCGCAAGGAGTGCGCTCTGAGGGAAGTATTGTTATTCTCGAAATGAATTCACGCGACTATTCCTTAGCAGAAATTGCCAGACTCGCAGAATCCAACGGATTGAAGATTTTAAGTGCTGTGCTCACTACTCTTGATGATTCAATGAAAACAGAGCTTACTTTGAAATTGAATAAGCAAGACATCGAGCCCTTCATGGCTACGCTTAGAAGGTATGATTATGAAGTGAAGGCTTTCTACAAAGCACCAGATCATAGTGAAGACTTGAGGAATCGCTACGAAGCTTTCATGAAATACCTCAATACCTAAGCAAAGAACTTTATCTTCGTAGTTCAAGACTGCTTAATGAACATTGCTATCTACGGTAAACAGTTTGGGGATGATTACATTCCATCTATTGAGTTTCTTTTGCGTCAAATGCAAAACGAGGGTTTCACGCTTCACGTATATGCAAAGTTCGCGGCTTGGCTCTCAGAACGAATTCCTTCGGTTCAAAACCTGCACACCTTTAATCAAATTGTTGAAGTGCTGCCTTGCAAAGCGCTAATTAGCATTGGAGGTGATGGAACGCTTTTAGATAGCGTTACCGTAGTTCAAAACACAGGCGTTCCGATTCTTGGAATAAATACGGGTCGTTTAGGTTTTCTTTCCAACATCTCCTCAAGTCAGATCATTGACGCAATAGACGCGCTTAAAGCAGATCGTTACCATCTCGATCACCGCGCACTGATTGAGGTGAATGCGCCAGGTGTTGATTTTGGCGATTTCAACTATGCCTTGAACGAGGTCACCATTCATAAAAAGGAAACTTCTTCAATGATTGCTATTCATGCAAACATGGAAGAACACTACATCAACACCTACTGGGCCGATGGTTTGATCATTTCAACGCCAACAGGTTCAACGGCCTACTCGCTGAGCTGTGGCGGTCCGATCGTCATGCCAGGAACAGAAAGTTGGATCTTTACTCCAATAGCACCACACAATTTAAATGTGCGCCCCCTAGTTGTCCCAAATACAAAAACAATTCGCCTTAGAGCTGAAGGAAGGGAAATTCAATTCCTGCTCACACTGGACTCACGTGCTTTTACCATTGACCATGAAACCGAGGTCGAAATTAAAAATGCACCCTTTGAAATTGCTTTGATTAACCTCGAACATCAGTACTTCTTTAACACGATTAGAAAGAAAATGATGTGGGGTATTGATAAAAGAAACTGATTCAAGCTAATTTTGTAGGCCAGAAACCGAACTTTTTGTGCGCAATTACGAATAAAGCACAATAAAACGTTTTAAACTGCATTCAATTGATAATGAAGTACTTTGTTCAACTCTTTTTCCTCACCTGCATTAGCCTGTCTACTTTTGCCCAGGGTAAAAAATTCGAAACATCGCGTGAAATCGGGATCATCGGAGGTACCTCTTATTATATCGGCGACCTGAACCCCAGTCAACATTTTGGCGGGCCACTCAATCTCACAACGGGTGTGATGTACAGAAACAACATCGATCGCAGGTGGAGCATCAAAGGGCAGTTGCTTTTTGGAAGGTTCTCGGCTTCTGATGCCGCTTCTGACGACCCTTGGATGAGGAATAGAAACCTCTCTTTTAGAAACGATATTGTTGAAGGCGCAATCCAAGCTGAACTGAACTTTATTCCTTATCAAATTGGGAATTCGAAGTATCCGTTTTCTCCATACCTGTTTTTAGGAGCTGCATTTTACAGCCATAAACCTCAAGCAGAATTTAACGGTCAATGGTACGAACTTCAGCCTTTAGGAACAGAAGGTCAGGAAACGAGCGAAGGTGGAGATAGTTATAATCTTAACGGATTGGCCTTCCCATTTGGAGCTGGAATTCGCGCAAACCTATTTTCAATTATGGCCATTTCACTAGAATGGGGGATGAGAAAAACCTACACGGACTTCCTCGATGATGTTAGTGGCGTTTATGTTTCTCCAGCTGTTTTGGCTGATGAAAGCGGAACACTAGCGGCACGCTTGGCAGACAGAAGCCTTGAACGAGAAGGGCAATTCGGCGACAATGCAGGTCAGCAACGCGGCGATCCTGGGCGTAATGATTGGTATAGTTTTGCCACCGTCACCCTTTCTTTTAGAATCGGAAAATTACCAACCACCTGTTGGAATCAGTAAACCGATAAATTTCAGTAAATTCGCGCACCGAGAGTGGAAGTGCATCCCTTGCGCAATAGATAAGCCAAATTTCTGTTGGTACTCTATTGTAGCATTTAGCGATGCATTTACGTTTTAGTTGTAGTGCGAATGGCAATTCCTTCAAATATCAACCCAGAAAAGGTTCCTCAACATGTCGCTATCATCATGGATGGCAATGGCAGATGGGCGAAATCACATGGTCATGACCGAATTTACGGTCACCTCAGCGGTGTGCGCTCTGTTCGAGAATCCCTTGAAGCAGCTCGTGAACTAGGGGTGAAATACCTCACATTATACGCTTTCTCAACAGAAAATTGGAATCGTCCAAAAGAAGAAGTGGAAGCTTTAATGGACCTCTTGGTGAAAACCATCGTTGGTGAAATTGACGAACTCGATGCAAACGGTGTTCGTCTGGATGCCATCGGTGACATCGAACACCTTCCAGAGTCGTGTAAAAATGAGTTGCAAGGTGGAATTGACCGCACCAAAGACAACTCAGAGATTACACTCATCCTTGCTTTGAGCTACAGCTCCAGATGGGAAATCGTTGAAGCCATTAAAAGAATGATGGCTGACGGTGTGAAGGCGGAAGAGGTGAACGATAATTTGATTGCAACTTACCTCTGCACTAAAAACATTCCAGATCCCGAATTGATGATCAGAACAAGCGGAGAGCAAAGAATAAGCAACTTTTTGCTTTGGCAACTGGCATACAGTGAATTGTATTTCACAGAAACCTATTGGCCTGAGTTCAGAAAGGCAGACTTTTTCGAAGCTATCGCAGAATTCCAAGGGAGAGAACGCCGCTTTGGCAAAACAAGTGAACAGATAATTCTGAAAGACAAATAATGAAGTTACTCCGTTTTTTATTCATCGCTTTTGCTTTCTTCTTTGCAGCAACAAACGCATTCGCTCAGCCTTCAAAAATTGGGGGTGGAATTGATTACGCTAAGCCAAAGGATTACAAAATTGCGGGCATCACTGTAACTGGAGCGGAGTTCACAGACGTGCAAACAATTAAGCTTTTTGCAGGACTGCAAGTGGGCGATGAAATCACAATTCCGGGAGAAGATGTTTCCAAAGCGATTAAAAACTTGTGGAGACAGCAACTTTTCTCTGAAGTTGAAGTTTATGCTGCTGAAATTAGAGGTGAAGAAATTTTCTTGGTGATTTCTGTTAAAGAAATGCCCCGCATGTCGAAATACGGAATTCGAGGAGTTCGTAAAACAGAAAAGGAAAACATTAAAGAGGAAGTTGGCATTATTCGAGGAATGATTGTGAATGAAAACCTCATCACGACTACCAAGAATAGAGTAATGGCTTATTACATCGATAAAGGCTATTACAACGCTGAAGTTGAGGTAACTACAGAAGTTGATCCCAACTACGATAACAGTGTTGCCCTCTACATCACCATCAATAAAAAAGAACGGGTTAAAATTGAATCAATTACCCTTGGTGGTGCAGAACAGTTGAGCGAATCACAACTTCGTCGATCCTTCAAAAACACGAAAGAAAAACGCTGGTGGAGAGTTTTCAAGAGCTCTAAATTTATCGAAGAAGAATACGAAGACGATAAAAAACGCCTCTTGGCCAAATATAACGCTGAGGGTTATAGAAATGCCACCATTGTTGCCGATTCAGTTCGACGTGTTGGAGAAAAAAGCGTGGCCATAGGCATTGAGGTGAATGAAGGGAATAAATTCTATTTCCGTTCCATCACTTTTAGTGGAAATAAAAAATACCGCACCGGTCAGCTCGATTCTGTGCTTAAAATTAACCGTGGCGATGTCTATAATGTCGAAGTGCTTGAATCAAGACTCTACCAAAATCCAAAAGGGCTCGACATTTCTTCCTTGTACCAAGACGATGGTTACTTGAATTTCCAAGCCATTCCAGTTGAAGTCATGGTTGAAAATGATTCCATCGATATTGAGATTAGAATCTTAGAAGGAAAGCAGTACCGTATTGGAAACATCACAGTTGTTGGGAATACCAAAACCAACGACCATGTTGTTTACCGGGAAATTAGAACCCGTCCTGGCGATTTATTCAGCAGAACGGACATCATTCGTACGCAACGAGAGCTGGCTAACCTTGGTTATTTTAACCCGGAGGCCTTTCAAATTATTCCAACGCAAAACCAAGCGGATGGAACGGTTGATATTGAGTATATCGTTGAAGAAAAGCCCTCAGATCAAATTGAACTTTCTGGTGGTTGGGGTGGAGGCCGTGTGGTTGGTACCCTTGGCGTAAGCTTCACCAACTTCTCATTGAGAAACATGTTTAAAAAGGGTGCTTGGCGACCAGTTCCTACAGGAGATGGGCAACGTTTGAGCATTAGAGCCCAATCAAATGGTGCTTTCTTCCAGTCGTACAACATGAGCTTCACGGAGCCGTGGTTGGGAGGTAAAAAACCAAACTCTTTGAGCGTGGCCATTTGGCACTCAGTGCAGTCGAACGGGCAGCGAAAAAGAATTGATGGAGAACTTAACCTGTTACGCCAGTCATTGGATATCTCTGGAGCGAGTGTTGGTCTTGGTCAACGTTGGCAAAAACCAGACGACTGGTTCTTGATGTACTTAGGGGTGAGCTACCAGCATTTCAACCTGAACAATTTTAACTCCTTCTTCAGCTTCGCGAATGGAAATTCGAACAACTTGGCCGCAGAATGGTCATTGCAACGAAATTCGGTGTCTGACCCCATCTTCCCAACTTGGGGGTCTAACATTAAATTGAGCGTTAAAGCTACATTGCCATACAGCAGTATCTTCTATCGCGACAAAGATTTCACAGACACTGAAAACATTAGCGAGCAAGAGAAATTCAAGTGGGTGGAATACCACAAATGGAAGTTCACAGCGAAATGGTATACTGCTTTGACCAACAGTACGGAAGAAAACCCACGTAAGTTGGTGCTTCATACCAATGTTGGACTAGGTTTCCTTGGTTTTTATAATCGTGATATTGGACTCTCTCCTTTCGAGCGTTTCTACCTTGGTGGTGTGTTCTTGAGTGGTTTCGTACTTGATGGCCGTGAAATTGTCAACCTTCGTGGTTACGATGATTTATCGCTCACCTTCCCCAATCAGAATACCGGATCTCCTGTGATAGCTAAGTATGGCGCGGAATTGCGTTATCCTTTGTCTACCAATCCCAATGCAACCATTTATGCCCTTACCTTTGCTGAGGCGGGTAACACTTGGGGGAACATTGGCGACTTCAATCCTTTCGAGTTAAACCGATCTGCTGGGGTTGGTTTGAGAATTTTTCTTCCAATGTTTGGTCTGCTCGGACTTGATTATGGTTGGAGATTTGACGATATTCCGCAAGCTCCTCAGATGGCAAAAGGTCAATTTCACTTTAGTATTGGCATGAATCTTGGAGAACTGTAAACGTAAAATGATAAATTCGCCGTTTGGTCTGTAAACCAACCAACATGAAAACACCTTTTTTAGTTCTTATTCTAGCTTTATTTCTTGGTCTTGGTGCTCAAGCCCAGAAGTTTGCTTACATCGATAGCGATTACGTTTTACAACACATGCCCGAGTATGCAGAGGCACAGGCTCGTTTGAATGAGCTCTCAGCACAATGGCAAGAGGAAATCGAAGCAAAGTATGAATCGATAGCCCGTTTGGAAGCTGCTTATAGAGCAGAAAAAGTTCTTTTAACTGAAGAAATGAAAAAGCGTAGAGAAGCAGAAATTGCTGATAAACGCAGAGAAGCAGCTGAACTTCAAAAAAAGAAGTTTGGAGTAGAAGGAGAACTGTTCCAAAAAAGAGAAGAATTCATTCAACCAGTGCAAGATAAAATGTTTGATGCCATTAAAGAGGTTGCCCGAAACGGAAGCTATATGGTGGTTTTTGACATAAAGAACAACAGCAATATGTTGTACTCTAACCCAAAGTACAACGTGAGTGATAAAGTGATTAAAGAGATGGGCTACACTCCTGGCGAAACTATTGAAGCGAAAGGAGACAAAGATGGCGCATCTGGTAAAGAAAAAGCTAGTGGTGCCGCTGCTAGTGGAACCAAAACTGGATCCGCAGGAGGAACCCAACAAACAAGAACCCCTTCTAAACCTGGAGGGAAATAAATTAACCAACACAGAAAATTAAAACAATGAAAAAGATACTCTTGATAATGTTGTGCATGGCTGCTGGAATGAGCATGTACGCCCAAAAGTTCGGACACATTTATTCAGATTCACTTTTGATGGCCATGCCAGAAAAAACAGCTGCTGAAGAAAAGCTTCGTGCGCTCGCCAAGCAATACCAAGACGCAATTGATCAAAAGGATGCAGAGTTTAGCCAAAAATACCAGGCTTATGTGCAACTCGACCCAAGTACGCCAGACATTATTCGTGCAGACAAAGAGCAGGAATTAACGCGTATGCAACAAGGAATGCAAGAATTTGCTGTTACCATGCAAAACAAACTCGAAGAAGAAAGAGAGCGTTTGATGACGCCTGTGTACGAAAAGGCCCGCGTTGCCATTCAATCTGTTGCGAAACAGAACGGCTATACCTACGTATTTGATGCCAGCACAGGGGTAACCCTTTATGAAGGTGGCGATAATATCATCAACTTGGTAAAAGCTGAGCTCGGGATACAATAATAATACGAGAAAAGAATACTTTTGAAGGACTGCCTAAGGCGGTCCTTTTTTATATGAACAACAATTCACCCATAGGAATATTCGACTCTGGAATAGGAGGGATGACGGTGGCTAAGATGATTCAAAAGCGACTACCCAACGAGTCGATGATTTATTTTGGCGATACGGCGCACTTGCCTTACGGCGATAAATCACCTTCTACAATTCGTCATTACGCAGCGCGCATCACGGCTTGGCTTATTGAACACAAAGTAAAAGCTGTGGTGATTGCTTGTAATACAGCTTCTTCTCACGCTTTTGAAACAGTAAGGGACATTTGCGGACCCAATATCCCTGTCATCAATGTGATTGATCCCGTTGTAAAGCACGTAGCAGAGAATTTCACTACTGGAAAAATAGGAGTCATAGGAACAAAAGGGACGATTGAATCGAAGGTATACCCAAGAAGATTAAAAAAGGCCAACAGTAAACTTCAAGTGCTTAGTCAGTCAACACCACTTTTAGCTCCTATGATTGAGGAAGGCTTTTTCAATAACACCATTTCTCGATCGGTGATCAATTCTTACCTGAGCAAAAAAACCTTTAATGAACTCCAAGGATTGATTTTGGGATGCACGCATTATCCCCTCATTCAAAGGGAAATTAAGGAATATTATGCCAACGATGTTCGCGTAATTGATTCGGCCAAAGTGGTAGCGGAAGCTTGTGCAAAAGTGTTGGAAGAACACCAATTGCTTTGTTCAGCGAATGCAAAGGCAGAATACAAGTTCTATGTTTCTGACTATACTGAAAGCTTTAAAAGAAGTACCAAAATCTTCTTCAAAAAGAGCACAGATTTGCTCGAAGCGAGGATTTGGGATTAAGCCATTTTATTCTTGCTCTTCAATTCCTTCTTTAGCCCAAGAAGAATACATGCGGTAATTTTGTGAAATTCGTTTTACTTCTCCAGCGAAAAGGGCAGAAGAGACCTTCTTCACCAGGCGTGCAGGAACACCAGCGAAAACACTTCCAGCAGGAACTCTTGTTCCTTCGAGTACTACGGCACCAGCGGCAATTACACTCCCGGTTTCGATGTATACATTATCCATAACGATGGCTCCCATTCCAATAAGCACGTCGTCTTCTACCGTGCATCCATGAACGATGGCCTTATGCCCTACTGACACACGATTTCCAAGAACGGTTTTTGTTTTTTCGTAAGTACAATGCACCACAGCTCCGTCTTGAATGTTCACTTCATCTCCTAATACAATGCTGTTTACATCGCCCCGAATAACTGCGTTATACCAGATGCTGCAGCCTTCGCCTGTGCGAACATCTCCCACAATAGTGGCGTTTGGAGCAATCCAATTGTCTTCTCCAAAGACGGGTTGTTTTCCCCTCACTGGATGAATGAGCGCTTTTTGACGGGCCTTCATGATTTAACGTTTTGCCGAAGATAATCGAGCTGCTTGAGTTTCGGAAATCAAAATCCCGAAATGACGGAATAGAGCTTCGCGAAAGTCGCCAGGTGTTCTTAAAGTGATTAGCTGCTTATTCGTCTTTTCTGTTATAATGAGCTTGTTCTTCGAAATGCTCTTTCTTCCTTGCGCCGTGCGAATGGAAATGAGCAATTTCTCCACAAAATGAGACTGTTCAGACGATTGGTGATAGTTGAACATGCTGAAGAAGTCTTCAGTCACCTTGGCTTCAGTGCTGAAAGTGTACACTGTTTTAAATTGCTTACTCTCTTTGTCGAGGTCGCTGCGCGAAGCCACTAGGCCAAAACTTCCTCGTAATTCAACTTGATAGGCGTCTTGCGCATCATAAGTCAGGCAGGATATTCCTTCTTTCACTAAAAGCGCTTCAGGGGCAAATTTACCAAAGCCAACATCAACGAGATACATCTTATCATTCAGCTCAACTAGAATCGCCAAATGGTCGTGCTCCTTTCCCAGCCTACCGTTCTGATCCATAACCTGAGCAGAGATCAAACGAAGCTTATACCCCAGGTGTTTTAAAAATGAAGCAAAGAGATGATTCAATTCATAACAAAAACCACCTCGTCCGTCGAGAAGTATTTTCTTTCGAAGTACAGGTAAACTCAAATCGAGTAATGTTCATGTCAAACACTCATTCAAAAGGGATGCCCACTCATTCCTATGCAGTTTTGTGGTTCATTCAGTAGAATATTGCACAAAACTAAAAACAATGAGAACGAAATTAATTTGGCTTTGTCTTGTAGGAGCAGCATTCCTGTTCAATTCTTGTAAGAAGGATGAAGAGAATACAGGAAGGGCAGCATCTAATGGTGGATCCCAATATGGCGTTGTAACAACACCAGAAGGGTGCAGCTTTGAAATAACTTACCCCGATGGAACAACAGAAGTTCGCACGGGTACGTCGGTTTCTGGTTGGAACGGGGGTCAGCTTTTGAACCTCAATTTTTTCAGACAATTAAGTATTTATGACGGACAAGACAGTTGGTTCTTGCGTTTTAGTATGGTGCAAGGAACAGATTGGGAAAATGAGGTTTTGGGTGAACACGATTTGTACAACTTCCCGTTTTTGCTTCAATGGTCTGCAGATATGGATGAAACGGTGGTGGAATTCTACTCTCCAAATAACGATGAGATAGAAGGAAATAGCTATGGAACAGTGGTGTTAACACCTAACATACAAGTTGCAGGAAGCAATTATGAACTGTTCGGAGAAGTGGATGCAAGCTTTACTGTTTATGGACAAACTACAACAGTTTCAGGAGTATTTTGGGCACAAGAGCTTGATTAATAAATGCTTAATTAGCCTATTGGTTTTGTAGATTAAAAGAATTGAATTATCTTTAGCTCATGCAAACGACAAAAAATACATGCTGCTGTTGTACAACCTCGATGAGGTAAGGCGAACGCATGTATTCAATTTATATAGCATTAAGCCCTACCTCTCATTGAGGTGGGGCTTTTTATTTTGGTTAATTACATAATTTGATGATGAGTACTTCTTTTTTCCCTTGTTTCGATTGTTGTTGTCTTACTACACTAGTGATAAGGGAAAACTAATGCTTGTTTTAGTAGCAATGATTAGGGCTCTTCTTCACAGAAGGGCCCTTTTTTTATTCTTTAAAAACTGATAAAAACAACATAATGACTGCACAACAGAACTTTAAACAAGAAGGATCAGCAGCACTCCTTGGAGCGCTTGAGGAGCTTTCACATTATGTGGGCAATACACCACTTTATCCAATTACTCGCTTGCACAATAAGCCAGGGGTTCGCATTTATGCTAAGTTGGAATGGGAACAATTTGGCGGGAGTGTTAAAGCTCGACCGGCTTTTAATATCATCTGGGAAGCCGTTAAATCAGGGGAGCTTACTCAAGAAAAACGACTACTTGATGCAAGTTCTGGAAACACGGGAATTGCCTATGCCGTTTTCGCAGCTGCCGCTGGCATTAAATTAACGCTTTGTATTCCTGAAAATGCTTCGAAAGAGCGAAAGCACTTATTAAAAGCTCTGGGCGCAGAGGTAATTTATACCAGTCCGTTTGAAGGAACAGATGGTGCGCAAGCTGTTGCCAAAGAGCTATACAGATCTAATCCTGAGCTTTATTATTACGCAGACCAGTACAACAACGACGCAAATTGGAAGGCCCACTTTAATGGAACAGCTCAAGAGATATGGGCTCAAACAAATGGAACAGTAAGTCATTTTATTGCGGGTTTGGGGACAACGGGGACCTTTACTGGCACCGGCCGTGGTTTGCGAGCATTGAACAAAGACATTCAACTCATCTCGCTTCAGCCAGAAAGTCCCTTACATGCCCTGGAAGGTTGGAAACACCTTGAAACGGCAGTGGTACCAGGGATTTTTGATGATCAGTTAGCGGATAAACACCTGTTTGTGAGCAGCGACAAGGCTTTTGAAACCTTGAGAAAAGCAGCATTGCTTGAAGGTTTAACACTCAGTCCATCTGCTGCGGCCAATCTCACCGGTGCTTTAGCCCTTGCGAATGAATTGGATAAGGGCGTGATTGTAACGGTTTTGGCCGACGATCATTCTAAGTACACTGATATCATTGAAGAATATAACGCTAGAAGGTAATGGCAGAACTCATTATAGAACAAGAGGTATTAGCTGTTATGGAACAAGATGCTATAAACGCATTCCCTAATGAATGTTGCGGCTTTTTTTTTGGAAAAGAAGAAGGGGAAAGTCGACTGGTGTTGGAAGTATTACCGGTTGAAAACACCAAAGAAGGCGATCAGCGCAGGCGATTTAAAATTGAACCTGAAAGCTACATGAGAGCCGAGAGGCATGCCCTTAGCAGAGGACTGGACTTGTTAGGCATCTATCATTCTCATCCTTTACATCCGGCCATTCCTTCAGAGCACGACAGGAGTCAAGCCATGCCTTGGTTCAGCTACATCATCTTATCAGTAGAAGAAAATGCCATTGTGGATCTTACATCATGGCAATTGAACAACAGTAGAGAATTTGAAAAAGAAACCATAAAACAACTTTAAAATGGCACGAATTATCATACCAACACCATTAAGAAAATTCACCTCGAACCAAGCTAACTTTGAAGCAGAAGGGAAGACAGTTTCAGAGGCAATTTTGGCTTTAACCACTTCATACGGCAATTTGAAGCAGCACCTTGTTGACGACGAAGGTAAGCTAAGATCATTTGTTCGGGTATATTTGGGTGATGAAGACATCAACGTACTTCAAAAAGAAGCTACACCCATTGAAAAAGACAGTATCATTTCAATCATCCCTGCAATTGCGGGAGGAATCGCTTAACTATGGAAAAGCTTAGTTTCAGTAAAGAAGAGCTTGAACGCTACAGCAGGCATTTAATTATTCCGGAGTTCAATATAGAAGGACAGAAGAAGTTGAAAGCCGCTAAGGTTTTGGTTGTAGGTTCTGGCGGATTGGGAAGTCCTTTACTTCTGTATTTGACCGCGGCAGGAGTGGGTACCATTGGCATTGTTGACTTCGATGTGGTTGACTCATCCAACCTTCAACGGCAGGTGCTTTTTGGAGAGGAGAATGTGGGTGAGGCCAAGGTGGATGCAGCGAAAAAGCGCTTGTCTGCCTTAAATCCGCACATCAAGATCATTACTTACAACACGCATTTGAACAACCAAAATGCACTCGACATTATCAAAGATTACGATGTTGTTGCCGACGGAACGGATAATTTCCCAACACGTTATTTGGTGAATGACGCTTGTGTGCTGCTTGATAAGGTGAATGTTTACGCGAGTATTTTCCGTTTCGAAGGACAGGCCTCCGTGTTTAATCAATTGCAGGAGGATGGAACTCGAGGACCCAATTACAGGGATTTGTTTCCTAGTCCACCACCACCAGGTTTAGTACCAAGTTGTGCTGAGGGAGGTGTAATAGGTGTTCTTCCAGGGATTTTAGGTTCTATTCAAGCGAATGAAGTGATTAAGGTGATTAGTGGAGTTGGAGAAACGCTGAGCGGACGCTTGTTCTTGTTTGATGCGGCAAGTTTTGAAACCAGAACGCTCAAAGTTCAGAAATCGCCAACGAACCCTTTAAATGGTGAGAACCCTAGTCAAACAGAACTCATCGACTACCAGCAGTTTTGCGGAGTTGGAATTGAGGAGGATGTTGCTCTTTCAGAAAATGTGGTGAAGCCCATTTCGGTTGAGGCTTTTCTGGAACTCAAGCAAAGCGGTGAAGATTATCAGTTGATTGATGTTCGAGAAGCTTTTGAATTTGAAATAGCGGAAATGGGAGGGGAATTGATTCCTTTGGCCACGATTGCTCAAAATGCAGATCGGATTTCTAAGGACAAAAAAGTCATTATCCATTGTAAGGCCGGAAAGCGAAGTGCAGATGCGATTAAAACATTACAATCGACCTATGGCTTTACTAACCTTTACAATTTAGAGGGAGGGATTTTGGCTTGGGCTGAGAAGGCAGATACTGCGCTGGCAAGGTACTAGCTTTCGAGAAGCAAATTGATTAAGATCATCATAGTGGTAATTTTGGTTAACTACGACTAGAGGAAGCGTCCTCAAATAAAAAAAGCCCCTTTCTACAAGGGGCTTTTTAATAGGAATAAGCTTGTTTTGTTTTACAATCCAAGTAAAACTTCAGCAGGGCTTTTCGATCCGAAGAGCATTTGCTCTGGATTTTCTAACATTTCTTTGACCTTCACAAGGAAGCTCACACTTTCCTTACCATCGATAATTCGGTGATCATAGCTCAAGGCCAGGTACATCATTGGACGAATAACCACTTGTCCGTTTTCAGCAACCGGTCTTTCCACAATGTTATGCATTCCGAGGATGGCACTTTGAGGAGGGTTGATGATAGGAGTGCTGAGCATAGAACCGAACACACCTCCATTGGTAATGGTGAATGTTCCGCCGGTCATTTCGTCAATGGTAATTTTACCATCTCTAGCTTTAATGGCCAGTCGTTTGATTTCGGCTTCAATTTCAGCCAGGCTCATTTGTTCTGCATTGCGCACAACAGGAACCATCAATCCTTTTGGAGAGCTCACCGCAATACCGATGTCGGCATAATCGTGCATGATCATTTCCTTTCCGTCGATCATGGCGTTCACCGCAGGATAGAGTTGAAGCGCTGTGGTTACTGCTTTTGTGAAAAACGACATAAAACCGAGGTTCACTCCGTGCACTTCTCTGAAGGTTTCTTTGTATTTCGAACGCATGTCCATGATGGGCTTCATGTTCACCTCGTTGAAGGTGGTGAGCATTGCAGTTTCGTTTTTAACAGAAACGAGACGTTCGGCAATTTTTCTACGAAGCGTCGACATTTTTTCACGGCTTTGTTCTCTACTTCCGCCCCATGTGGTAGCGGCATTGGAGTCAAATCCGGCGCTCATGGCTTGAGCTACATCTTGTTTGGTGATGCGTCCGTCTTTACCACTGCCCTTAATGTTGTTGCTTCCGATGCCGTTTTCCTTCATCATCTTTGCCGCGGCGGGAGATGCGTGTCCAGTAGCATAAGTGCTGGCAGGAGCTGGGTTAGGAGTGGCGCTTGCTGTAGGTGTTGGAGCAGGAGCCGCTTGAGGTGCTTTCTCTGGACTAGCTTTTTCTTCTTTAGCTGGGCTTGGAGCTGTTGCACCTTCAGGTCGAGCAGCATCTGTATCGATAAGGCAAACCACGTCGCCTACAGCAACCGTGTCGCCTTCTTCTGCTTTAAGTGTAATCACACCTGCTTCTTCAGCTGGCAGCTCAAGGGTTGCTTTGTCTGAATCTACTTCAGCGATTGTTTGATCTTTCTCTACCCAGTCGCCATCACTAACTAACCATGTTGCAATTTCAACTTCTGATATTGATTCTCCCGGAGAGGGAACTTTCATTTCCAATATTGGCATATCGGTTTGTTTTATGCGTTCACCTTAGCGAAGGAGAACAATTGATTCATCAAAACTTTTTGTCTTTGTTCGTGGATTTTTGGCGAACCTGCCGCCGGGCTTCCACTTGATGGTCTTGCGATTACATCAGGGTTTACCGTTCTGAACTTGCGGAGAATGTAGCTCCAAGCGCCCATGTTTTCGGGCTCTTCTTGCATCCAGATTACTTTGCAATCCTTGCTGTATTGAGCGAGTACTTTTTCCACTTCTTTTTCTGGGAAAGGATAAATCTGCTCCAAGCGAATGATGGCAAGGTTCTCTCCACTTTGTGTACGCTCTTTTTCTTCGAGGATGTCGTAGTAAACTTTTCCTGTACAGAAAACGATGGTATCAACGTCTTTTTTATTCACCAAGCTGTCGTCCATCACTGTTTGGAATCCACCTTTGCTCATTTCTTCTAAAGTAGAAACGGCTTTAGGATAGCGAAGCAATTTTTTCGGACTGAATACGATCAATGGTTTTCTGAATGAGCGCTTTACTTGCTCTCTCAGTAAGTGGAAGTAATTTGCCGGAGTAGTAACGTTCACCACGCGCATGTTGTCTTCAGCGCAGAGTTGAAGGAAACGTTCCATTCTTCCACTTGAGTGTTCAGAGCCCATGCCTTCATAGCCGTGAGGAAGCAGCATTACTAAACCATTTTGCGTTCTCCACTTGTCTTCTGCAGCGCTAATGAATTGATCGATGATGATTTGAGCTCCATTGTTGAAATCGCCAAATTGCGCTTCCCAAATCGTGAGTCCTTGCGGAGTTCCAAAAGCGTAACCATAATCAAAACCGAGTACACCATATTCAGAAAGAAGCGAGTTGTAAATCGACAATTTCGCTTGTTTTTCATTGAGGTGGTTGAGCGGGATGATTTCCTCTTCATCGTCTTCTGTTTTAACAACAGCGTGGCGGTGTGAGAAGGTACCTCTTTCAACGTCTTGGCCTGAAATGCGCACTGGGTGACCTTCATTCAACAAGGTGGCGTAGGCCAGCATTTCGCCCATTGCCCAATCAAGTTGATCTTGATCGATCATATTGATGCGGTCTTTCAGGAGCTTCTCGATTTTCCTGAAGAATTTTTTTCCTTCGGGAAGGGTACTCATTTTAACACCAAGTTCTTTGAGTGTTTTAACTGGAATACCTGTTTTAATTACCTTTTCAAGGTCTTTTTTATCAGCAGGTGGATAGCCTTTCCAGGTTTCTTCCAGGAAATGCTTCACGTAAGCCTTTGAAATCTTTTTAGACGCCGCAAAGTGCTTTTCTAACTCGGTTTCAAGGTCTTGTTGGATTTTCTCGCCGTAAGCTGCGTCCACCACGTTTTCTTCAATCAATTGATTCAGGTAGATGGCTCTAGGCGTTTCGTGTTTAGCAATGGCTTTGTACAATTTAGGCTGGGTGAACTTAGGTTCATCACCTTCATTGTGTCCGTATTTTCTGTAGCCAAGAAGGTCAATAAACACATCGCGATTAAATTCTTGACGGTATTCTAGGGCAATTTTAATGGTTTGAATCACTGCTTCAACATCGTCTGCATTCACGTGGAATACAGGTGAAAGCGTGGTTTTAGCCACATCAGTACAGTAGGTTGAAGAACGACCATCAAGGTAGTTGGTGGTAAAACCAACTTGGTTGTTAGCAACGATGTGCATGGTTCCACCGGCTCTATAGCCATCAAGCTGAGCCATTTGAATGATTTCATAGACCACACCTTGACCGGCAATTGCGGCATCTCCGTGTATGAGGATGGGAACAATCGCTTTTTCATCACCCAAATAATGATCAATTTTCGCTCTACAAAGTCCGAGAGCTACAGGATCAACCGCTTCGAGGTGCGAAGGGTTAGGCATCAATGTGAGGTGAACTTCTTTACCGCTATCGGCAATTACGTCTGTAGAGTAACCGAGGTGGTATTTCACATCACCATCAAAAACCCCATCATCATCATAATCTTTACCTTCAAATTCAGCGAAGATTTCTTTGTAGGGTTTACCGAAGATGTGCGCCAAGGTGTTCAATCGGCCACGGTGAGCCATGCCCACAATGTATTCCTTAGCGCCCATGTTAGAACCGCTTTCAACAATGGCATCAATGGATGCGATTAAGCTTTCTAAGCCTTCTACAGAAAAGCGTTTTTGACCTACAAATTTCTTCTGCACAAATTGTTCGAAGATGGTAGCTTGGTTGAGTTTTTTGAGGATGTGTTTTTTCTCTTCTGCGGAGAAGGTTGGGCGGTTTTTAACCTCAATTTTGTTACGAATCCAAGCCAAACGCTCGGGATCGCGGAGGTACATGTATTCCACCCCAATAGAACCGCAATAGGTTTCTTCGAGGTGATCGATAATGTCTTTTAGGCTTGCCGGACCGATTCCAATTTCTTCACCTGCTTGAAATACCGTTTGCAGGTCGGCCTCGTTCAAGTCGAAGTTGGCCAATTCAAGATTGGGGGTGTAGGTTCTTCTAGCTCGAACGGGATTTGTTTTTGTGAAAAGGTGTCCGCGAGTTCTGTAAGCCGTGATTAGGTTCAGTACACGAAACTCTTTCGGCATGTTTTCAGGCGTCAAAGCCTCGTCGTCGTAGTTGGTTCTAGCGAACTCAAATCCTTCAAAAAAAGTTCTCCACCCGGTTTCAACCGATTCGGGATCTTGTTTATACTGTTTGTACAGTTGATCAATAGCGTTTACATCACCATTGCTTAAATAGGAATATTTGTCCATCAGAGGATGCGTCTTACGGGTAAGCGTTTATACAAAGTTAAGAACTATACGATGAACTACCATCGATTGTTCTTTTTTGTGACCATGTTTCTCTTAGTGCTATTTTTTGTGCTTCGCGAAGCAAAATGAGCTCGGCTATTTCTCTTGATACATCTCCAGTGTTTTCGGGCTTTAAGATTACATCAAAGCGCTCTTGGGGGATGTCAATTCTATAACACCAGCGAAGCAATTTATTCATGTTTTTTTCAAGTAGGACATCAACTACATTTTTCACTGCAATGAGCAGGGCTGAAAGGGCATTTTCTTCACGGGCGAGACTTGCTTCGAAAACCTCCTCTCCAAAGTCTTTATTCAACTGAGCAATGACTTTTTCAAAGGGGGCTGCGTTTGGCCATTGTTTTAGTAAGTGATCTTCTTCCACCATAAGGGATTAGTTTTCACGCACCATTAAAGATCTGGCGAAGGCGCTGAAAAATTGCTGTGCTTCGTCTTTAAGATTTGCTCGATTGAGGTGAGTCATGGCGTCTTGATAATAGCTTTCCATGGTGTTTTGGATTTCGCTATCGACTTCAAGTTTGGCAAAAAGTGCTTTAAAGAAGCTTACTTTCTCTTCTCCTTTATTTCGTTCGCCAATCCAGGTGTCAACCGTTTTTAGGTCGGCTTCACTGGCCTTTTCCATACAACGAATCCAGAGATAGGTTTTTTTGTCTGAGATGATGTCGCCTCCAACTTGTTTTCCAAATTTTTCTGGATCACCAAAAGCATCTAGGAAGTCGTCTTGCAATTGAAATGCAATGCCCATGCTTTCTCCAAAACGATAAAGGTGCTGTGCTTCGTCTTCCTTTGCCCCGCCTATAAGTGCACCCATTTTTAATGCCGCAGCGAGCAGTACAGAAGTTTTAAGTCGGATCATTTCGATGTACTCTGGGAGTTCAACTTGACTTCGTTGTTCAAAGTCCATGTCGAGCTGTTGTCCTTCGCAAACCTCAAGTGCTGTTTGATTGAAGATGGGTAAGAGTTTTGGCAGGACTTCGGCTGAGCAGAGCGTGAGGCATTCATAGGCTTGAACCAGCATGGCATCGCCGCTGAGAATGGCGCTATTGGCATTCCATTTTTCGTGAACGGTGGTTTTTCCTCTTCTCAATGGCGCTTCATCCATGATGTCGTCGTGCATCAAGGTAAAGTTGTGAAATACTTCTACCGCCATGGCTGCGGGAATGGCGGCTTTCGACGAAGCCGAATAAGCATCGGCGGCGGCGAGTACCATCAACGGGCGCAGTCGTTTTCCTCCAAGCGACATCATGTAGGAAATCGGCTCGTACAAGGGGAAACGCTTTTGTTTCGACGAAAAATCGTTCAAAGCCGGCAAGAGCTCGTTTTCAAAAAGCGAGGCCAGTTTGGTTTTATAGTCCATTTTACTCGTGGCTGGGTTCATTAATCTTTGTGCTTCAACTGGCTCATCAAATAAGCGCCATACCCTGAATTTAATAAGGGTTTTGCTAAAGCTTGGAGTTGTGCATCATCGATATAATTCATCCGCCAAGCCACTTCTTCAATACAGCCTATTTTTAATCCTTGACGGTCTTCAATTACCTGAACATACTGCCCTGCCTGCATTAATGAGGCGAAGGTGCCCGTATCTAACCACGCCGTGCCTCGGTTTAGTTTAGATACACTTAGTTTTCCCATTTTGAGGTAGTGCAAATTCACATCAGTGATTTCGTATTCTCCTCGGGCACTGGGTTGAAGCGATTCAGCTATTGAAATGACGTCATTGTCATAGTAATACAATCCTGGAACCGCGTAGTTCGATTTGGGTGATTTTGGTTTTTCTTCAATGGATAAGACTTGCTGGTTTTGGTCGAATTCAACTACGCCATATCGCTCTGGATCGCTTACGTGATAGGCGTAAACCATTGCTCCTTCCACATCGGTGTTTGCGCGAAGCAATTTGCCAAAGCCTTCACCATAAAAAATATTATCACCAAGAATTAAAGCTACTTTATCATTACCAATGAACTCTTTGCCAATAATAAATGCCTGTGCCAAACCATTAGGTACAGCTTGTTCTGCATAGCTGAAGCTGCAGCCGAGTTGACTCCCATCGCCAAGAAGTTTTTGAAAACCTGGGAGATCGTGGGGTGTTGAGATGATAAGAATTTCGGTGATCCCACTAATCATAAGCGTGGAGAGCGGGTAGTAGATCATGGGTTTATCATAAACAGGCATTAACTGTTTACTCACGGCTCTAGTCAAAGGGTATAGTCTAGTGCCGCTACCACCGGCTAAAATAATTCCTTTCATGGGGGTAAGTTATTCAAAGTCTGAATCTTTCTTCACCTGAAGCTCATCTAATTCGATGTCTTCTTCTTCATCAATAATCTCTAGGAAAGGTTCGCTAAATGCCTTTGTTGTGATCCAGCGTTCAAAACTCAAGAGGAGTGAGGGGAGTAAAACAAGGTTAGCGAACATGGCTACCAAAAGGGTAACACTCACCAAGACTCCAAGGGCTCTTGTTCCATCAAATTCTGAGGCTGCAAACATCGTAAAACCAAAGAAGAGAACAATGGAAGTGTACATCATGGAAACCCCAGTTTCTCGCACGGCGTTGAGCACCGATTCTTTGATGTTCCAAGCTTTTGCTTTCAGTTCTTGGCGGTATTTTGCTAGGAAGTGGATGGTGTCATCAACAGAAATTCCAAAAGCAATACTGAATACCAAAATGGTTGAAGGTTTAATAGGAATACCAAAATACCCCATGATGGCAGCAGTGAAAATGAGCGGAATCAAATTTGGGAGCAAGGCAATGAGTACCATTCTCAATGAACGGAACAACATGAACATCATCAAAGAAATGACGCAAATGGCCAGCGCCAGAGAAATGAGCAGGTTTTTCACCATGTATGAAGTTCCTTCAAGATAAACCACGCTTGTTCCCGTGAGGGTGACTTTGTACTTATCTTTTGGGAAAATGGAGTCGATTCTCGGGCGCAATTCGTTGAGCAGAGATTCCATTTCAATGGTACCAATATCTGCAACTTGTGTACTCACCCTAGTGCTTCTTCTGGTGCTATCTATAAAGGTGTTCTCGGTACCTTGAGTGTCGTAGTCGCCTTGGATATATGGACCAATAAAGCTTTCCTCACTTCTAGTGATGAGGGTGTACTTGTCGGGGTTGCCATTGTAGAAGGCTTGTTTAGCAAACTTACTGGCATCAACAATTGAGAGCGACTTTGAAAATTGTGGGTATTCGCTGAGTAAGTTCTGCAAGCTTTCTAAGCGCTTCAAGTTGGCTCTTTTGGTGATTTGTCCGGCCTTTTCGGTTTCAATCAGAACTTCAAAAGGCATTACCCCGTTGTATTTTTCTTCGAACCAGCGGAGATCAGTAATGACCTTGTCTGACTGAGGTAAATCGTCTACCACGTTTCCTGTGGTTTGCATGAGGGTTATACCATAGATTCCGCCTACAAGAATAACACCTGTGATGATGTAAACTACTTTTCTGTGATGAGAAACGAGGTTCACTAATTTGTTTACGACTAGGAAGAGCCATTTTCTATCGAGGTGACGAACGTGTTTTCTTTTTGGTGGAGGAAGGAAACTGAAAACGGTTGGAATGGTCAAGATTGAGATGAGGAAAACCGCAAAAATGTTCACTGCCGCAATCACCCCGAATTCTTTTAATAAGTTACTCTCAACGAAAATGAAAGTGGCGAAACCCAAAGCTGTTGTAGCATTGGTGAGCAGGGTGGCATTTCCAATTTTAATGATCACTCTGCTGAGTGCCTTTGTTTTGTTGCCGTGCTTTTTGAATTCAGAATGGTACTTGTTGAGGAGGTAGATGCAATTGGGGACCCCAATAACGATCATTAGCGGAGGGATGAGTCCCATCAACACTGAAACCGGGTAATCAAAGAGGGCTATAAAACCTAAAGACCATGTTACAGCGATGCCAACGACGGTCATACAAACCAGCATCACCCCGAAATTCCTGAAGAAAAGCAGTAAAAGTACGGCGGTAACTAGAGCGGCGAGAAGTACAAAAAGCTTCAATTCCCCCTTCACTTTGTTCATCATCGCAGTTCTGATGAAGGGGAGTCCGCTCACATAGGTTTTGATACCGGTTTCGTTTTCGAAATCAGTTAAGTGTTCGAGGATGATTTCGACAGACGGACCGCGATCTTCTGAGTTAAAGAGTTCAGCATTCATGAAAATCATCATGATGCTTGAAGGATTGTCGTCTTGATAAAGGAGTCCTTTGTAGAAAGGAAGGTTTTTCATCTCCATTACCGCAGTGTCTACTTCTGCTTGACTCGTTGGTCGGCCAGAGAGCAATGATTCGAATTCAAACTTTCGTTCTTCCTCGTTTTTAACCAGTTTGAAGCTGTGCGCGATGGAGAAAACACTGTCCACAGCTGATGCTTCAACAGTACTAATAAGGTCGTTAGTGCTAGAGCTTACAGGAACCGTGACAGCCCTGAAAGTATTGGCTAAATCGTACCACTTTTGGAATTTTTCCAGTTCGTAGAGCGATTCATCTTCAACACCAATAATAATCACATTGCCTCCTTCGCCGAAGGTGTCAACAAATCTTTGATACTCGATATAGGTGCTATCGTGCTTAGGCAAAAGGCCAGCAAACTTGTAACTCATGCGCACTTGAGCTCCTTTCCAAGCCATAAAACCAGTAACGGCCAACAAGATGATTAGGATAGGTACGCGCGAGCGTAATATGAAAGAAGCAATTTTAGTCCACATGCAGGAACAAAAGGGTAAGTCGGGTTAAGCCGACGGATTTGGTCACAAAGAAACAAAATATACCTTGAGAAACGAAGCGCAAGTGTGGATGATTGCAAGTGTATTCTTGCTAACTTTGACCCACAAAAGAAACAATTCCCATGGAAAAATTTGATGTGGTCGTAATCGGTTCAGGCCCTGGTGGATATGTTGCCGCCATCCGATGTGCACAATTAGGTATGAAAACAGCGATAATTGAGCGCTATAAAACCTTAGGAGGAACATGCTTGAACGTTGGGTGTATCCCGTCGAAAGCGCTTTTGGATTCGTCTGAGCACTACCATCAGGCAAAGGAACAGTTCAGTGAGCACGGTATTTCTCTTGATAATTTGAAGGTAGACATGCCGCAGATGATCAAAAGAAAAGGAGAAGTTGTGGCTCAAACAACTGCGGGAATTGACTTCTTGATGGCCAAAAACAAGATTGAGGTTTTTACAGGTCATGGTTCTTTTATCAATAAAAACGAGATCTCCATTAAGCATGATGATGGAAAGGAGACCAAAATTGCCGCTGAAAAAACCATCATTGCTACTGGTTCAAAGCCCTCAAGCTTGCCCTTTATTACAATAGATAAGAAACGCGTCATCACCTCAACTGAGGCTTTGGAATTGCAAAGTGTTCCTAAAAAGATGGTGGTTATTGGTGGTGGGGTTATCGGACTAGAACTTGGTTCTGTTTATGCTCGCTTGGGTACGGAAGTTTCTGTTGTGGAGTATATGGACAGCATCATTCCAACCATGGATAAATCGATGGGTAAAGAGTTGATGCGTTCAATGAAAAAGATGGGTGTGAAATTCTTGCTGAGTCATAAAGTAAAGGCGGTTGAAGCAGGAGCTCGCTCGGTGACCGTGAAGGCCGATGATAAAAAAGGAGCTGAAGTGGTGTTGAAGGCCGATTACTGTTTGGTTTCTGTTGGTCGTCATGCATACACGGAGAATTTAGGTTTGGAAAACGTGGGTATTGGAACTGATGAGCGCGGAAGAATTGAGGTAAATGAGCATTTGCAAACAAGTGTTCCTGGGATTTACGCCATTGGTGATGTGATTAAGGGCGCCATGCTGGCTCACAAAGCGGAAGAAGAAGGTGTATTTGTTGCTGAACACATGGCCGGACAAAAACCACACATCAATTACTTGTTGATACCTGGAGTTGTTTACACCTGGCCGGAAGTGGCGAGTGTAGGTTATACCGAAGAGCAGTTGATTGAAAAAGGAACGGCATATAAGTCGGGATCCTTCCCTTTCAAAGCGAGCGGTAGAGCCCGTGCGAGTATGGATACTGACGGATTGGTTAAAGTATTGGCAGATAAAGAGACCGATGAGATTTTGGGTGTTCACATCTGCGGACCACGTGCTGCAGATATGATTGCTGAGGCCGTTGTAGCTATGGAGTTTAGAGCCAGCGCAGAAGACATCGCAAGAATGAGTCATGCTCACCCCACCTTCACAGAGGCTTTGAAAGAAGCGGCATTGGCGGCAACAGATAACCGCGCATTGCACATTTAGAGGGAACCATTTTAGGATACGTTTGTTGAAGTAGCTATGAAGAAAAGAACTGGAGTTCTCATTTTGAATTTGGGAACACCCGATAATCCTAGCCCTAGAGCTGTTGGTCGGTATTTAAGAGAGTTTTTGGGCGATGCCCGTGTGATTGATATTCCTTACATCGCCAGGAAGATATTGGTGAATGGGATTATTGCGCCAACCAGAAAGTACAAATCGAGTGCGGAGTATAAAAAGGTGTGGACTGAAAAAGGATCGCCTTTATTGCTTTATACCGAAGAACTTTTGGAGAAACTGAAAGCTCGTTTTGAGGGTGAAGAGGTGACTGTTGAAATGGCCATGCGTTACCAATCGCCAAGCATGGACGATGTTTTGGCTAAAATGGAAAAGGCCAATTACGACAAGTTGGTGATTTTACCCCTTTATCCTCAGTATGCTTCTGCAACAACCGGTTCTACCATTGAAAAGGCCATGGAGATCATTTCAAAGTGGTATGTGATTCCGGAGGTGAGCATGGTGAGCCAGTTCTACGACGACGAAAAATACATCAACACCCTTGCGGAGATTGCCAAACCGTTTGATTTTGACAGTTACGACCACATCTTGTTTAGCTATCATGGTTTGCCAGAACGACAAGTAGATAAGGTTTATGAAGACCGAAAGTGCTCTAACCACAGTTGTGAAACGGAAATCAACGAGGAGAACAAGTTTTGTTACAAGGCGACGTGTTATGCAACAACCCGCCTCCTCGCCGGTAAATTGGGTATTCCCGAAGAACGTTACACCGTTTGTTTCCAGTCGAGGCTAGACAAAAAGTGGCTAAAGCCCTTTAGTGATGTGGTGATTGAAGAGATGGCCAAAGAAGGGAAGAAGAAGCTCTTGGTGTTTAGTCCGGCTTTTGTAGCCGATTGTTTGGAGACCATCGTGGAGATTGGCGAAGGCTATTTAGAAGAGTTTCAGGAGATGGGTGGTGAAACCTTGGATTTGGTGCCCAGTTTGAATGCGCATCCGATGTGGGTAGATACGGTAGAAGGATTGATCAGAGCGCGTTTATAGCACTTCTATAAATCCGAAACGGCCACCCTTTGGCAGCCGTTCCGTTGATCATCTGAAATAACTCCGTTAGCTACGCCGCCGATCGGCAGCGTTGAGAGTCGTCTTTCAATCGGCATATATCGTGCCGATGCATGCAAAAAGAGGGTAAATCGCTGTTTTATAATGACTTACAATAATCGAGATACCCTAAATATATTTCATTTTGGGATAAATTTCCCAAAATGGGATCCCGTTTCATTTCTGACCTTAAGTTAATCAATTTTGAGCGAAATCAAATTTCTTTTCCCCAATCTCGCAAAAATTAACAAGCCAGTTTTTTACTTGCATGATGGGACGTATAGTGAGCGTTCGATACTTGGAGTTGGTGTGAAATCAAGTCTAAACGTGAACTTCTCAAATCCTGCACTTTTTACTCTTTTTGATGCCTTCATCAAAAAATCAGGATGGAAGATGGGCTATTTGTCCTATGATCTCAAAAATCAAATTGAGGACTTGCGCTCGCCTTCACTCGACCCTCAAGGTATGCCCTCGCTTTATTTTGTGCAGCCCGAGATGGTTTTTGAGATCAGTCATGGAGACATTAAAATTATCGAAGGAGAACATCACCCAGAATTAGAAACCGTCATTCAGCGTCTCAAAACTCCTTGTAATGAGGCACTTGCACCAAGTTACAAATTAAGTCCGCGAATTACAAAAGAAACTTACCTCAGTAAACTAAATCAGATTAAAGATTACATTCAAAGGGGTGAAATCTACGAGGTGAATTTTTGTCAAGAGTTTTTTCATCACGATGCTGTAATTGAACCTTTTGACCTTTATCAGCGGGTACACTCCGGCACGAAGGCGCCTTTTTCGGCCTTCTTTGATTGGGGTGAACACAGCATCATGTGCGGAAGTCCGGAGCGCTACTTGAAAAAAATAGGAAGCAAACTCATTTCGCAACCCATTAAAGGAACCGTCAGAAGAGGGGCAGATGTGCAGGAAGATGAAGTGTTGAAAGCACAATTGAGCGCAGATCCAAAAGAGCGTTCAGAGAACATCATGATTACGGATCTTGTGAGGAACGACTTAAGTAAAGTAGCCAAGAAGGGAAGTGTGCAAGTGGATGAACTTTGCGGCATTTACACCTTTGAAACGGTGCATCAAATGATTACAACAATTAGCGCGGAGCTCAAAGAATGTGTTTCTATTGCTGAACTCATTCAAGCGAGCTTTCCCATGGGCAGCATGACGGGGGCGCCTAAGGTTCGGGCAATGGAAATCATTGATGAGTTGGAGGTGAGCAAGCGCGGCGTTTATTCTGGCGCTATGGGCTATATTGATCCTGAAGGGAATATGGATTTTAACGTGGTGATTCGTAGCTTGCTCTACAATAAGAAAAAGCGCTACCTCTCTGCGCTAGTGGGAGGGGCAATTACCGCAGCTTCTGATCCTGAAAAGGAATATGAAGAATGCTTGCTGAAAGCCCAAGCGCTATTTAAAGCACTGCACGAATGATCGATCGTTTTCGAAAAACACTTCAAAAACAAGGTTTACTTGATGATGGGCAAAAGCTCCTTGTGGCTTGTTCTGGAGGGGCAGACAGCACGGCCTTGCTTCACCTTTTACACCAATGCGGCTGCGCTATTGAAGTGGCCCATGTGAACTATCAACTCCGGGGAAAAGCTTCTGATGAAGGGGAAGCATTTGTAGATCAACTTTGTAAAGATCTCGACCTCCCCTTTCATGTTAAACGCTTTGATACTCAGGTGCTGGCGGAAGCGGCGAAAGTGGGCATTCAAGAACTCGCAAGAACACTGCGCTATGAGTGGTTTGAGTCCTTGGCGAAGACCCAGGGCCTTACTTTTATTGCCACAGCGCATCACCAAGACGATAAAATAGAGACCTACCTGCAGCATGTTTTACGGGGCAGCAGTTTGAGCGGTTTTAGTTCCATTCCTGCGCGCAGGGCTAATGTTATCCGACCTTTGCTGGACTTCACGAAAAAAGAAATCCTCTCCTTTATCAAGGAAAACAAGCTCGCTTATGTGGAAGACGAGAGCAATCAAAAACTCGACTATACCAGAAATAAAATCAGGCACCAACTCATTCCCATGATGGGTGAAATTCACGAGGGCTTTGAAAAGAACGTATTGCGACAAATGCAGATGTTCGAAGAATTGAACTTGTTGTACCAAGGATTTATGGAAAACATGGGTAGGCGTGTTTTAAGCGCTGATCCGGGCGGCTTGAGTATCGATCTTGCTCAATTTCAGGACTTGGCCTTCAAGCGTTTGTTGATCATGAGCTTGGCTCCACAATATGGTTTTGAATTGAAACGGGTAGATGAATGGCTTGATTTGGTGGATTCCCAAAATGGGAAAGCCATTTATAGCGCTACACATCGGGTGATTAAACAACGCGCTTCGCTGCTCATCACTTCCCTTCCCTCGGCTTCGGATAGCAAGGAAATCCTCATTCATGAAGGCCAAGAAACACTGGAACTGGAGTCGCTTTGGTTGATGAGCTATTTGGACTTCTCTGAGGAACTGCTTCGCGAAGCAAAAACCAACAAGGATGAAAACACCGCCTACTTTGATGCGCATCGGCTTAGTTTTCCACTTGTGTTGAGAAGGCCAAAATCGGGCGATCGTTTTAGGGCTTTGGGAATGGACGGTTCTCAGCTTTTGAGCGACTTCTTCACCCAGAAAAAAATAAGTCAACCCGAAAAAGAAGAAGCACTTGTTTTAGAAAGTGCAGGCGAGATCATTTGGATTGTGGGAATGAGAAGTGCCCATACAGTAAGGCTTACAGAAGAAACTACGCGTGTTCTACGTCTTGTGCGAACAAAAAAAGCGTAACCTTTTATAGGGAATTGTCGTTTTTCTAAACAACCTAACCAGTTTGTTTTTTATGACGCCCTTGACACATTACGTACCCAACCAAGCCGACTTATTAAAGTCCTTCCCTTTTCAAAGCGCACAAGCCATGCCGCACCCAGCCATTGAGTTGAAGCGCAGAGCAGAATTGTACAAAGCGGCTTTACACAGTTCGCTATATCAAACCCGAGTGGAACTTTGGATTCAGGGAGTGAATCAATGCATGAAGTTGCTCACCCGAATTGAGGCCATGAGCCAAAAAGATGTGCTTCTAGAATGTGGAACAGGAGTACCGGCATCGTCCATCATCCAAATTAGAATTCCCAAATAAGTAAAGCCAGATAGGCCCTTTATTTACTGGTGCTATATCTTATCTTTATCGGGTGAAAAAATTGCTTGAAAAAGATCGGGAACTTGCTTTGCGCTTGTATTTAATACTTGGTGCTTTATTCATCGCTAGTTTGGTGACCTGCAATCTCATTTTCCGTAAATTTTTTGGACTCACCTTTTTCGAGGGAAGCGCTTTTGAGTTTCGTTTGGAACAGTCTGTGGGCTTGCTGCCTTATCCCATTACTTTTTTATTGACCGATTTGATCTCAGAAATCTTTGGTGCGCGCAGAGCTAACCAGGTGGTTTTTGCAGGTTTGTTGAGCAGTGTTTTTGTTTTGCTCATTGTCTACGTGGCAGGAGCCGCTCCCGCCACCTCGTGGTCTTATGTGAGCGATGAGGGTTTCAGCACCGTTTTTGGTCAAACAGGTTTGGCCGTTTCCGCAAGCATGGTGGCGTATCTTATTGCTCAGTTCATCGACATCCGTATTTATCATTATTGGAAAAAATTAACAGCCGGAAAAAAGCTGTGGCTTCGCAATAATTTTTCAACCATGAGCTCACAAGTTGTGGATACGAGCGTTGTGCTCCTGCTCTTGTGTTTTGGTGGTGAAATTGAATGGAGCATGTTCGCTAGCCTTCTGTTTTATGGAGTTGCTTTTAAAGTTACGGTTGCTGCTTTAGATACTCCAATCATGTACCTTTGTACTTATTTTGTTCGCAAACGATTTGATTTAAAGCCAGGGGAAGAGATTTCTCTGGTTTAGGAATCCAATCGGAAAAATCGATGAAATACTGCTAAGCCTTGATTTAGCTTATTTTCGAGAGAGAATTCACTTTATATGAAAAAGATAAACATCACGTCCTTAAGTCTGGTAATTGTATTGCTAATTACCTCCTTTAACCTCGTTTCGGCCCAGGTTTTGGAGCCCGTCAAATGGTCGTTTTCTGGAAGCATGATGGAGAATGGAAATGTTTCTTTGGCCTTGGATTGTAAGATTGATGAAGGATGGCACGTTTATTCGATTCAGCCTAGCGACGATCCGGAGGTCTTTGGTCCGATGCCTACTGAAATCATTTGGGAAGCGAGTGAAGCCTATAGACTTCTTGGAAAGCTACAAGAGGGAGAGCCCATCAAGCATTACGATCCGAATTTCGAGGTGGACTTGAATTACTTTGAGAAGGAGGCCCATTTTACGCAACTGCTGGAGCTCAAAGGAGATCTCCCCCTCAACATTAAAGGAGAGTTGAACTTCATGACTTGTGATGATGAAAAGTGCATTTTTCCCGACCCGGTTCCCTTGTACATTTCGCTAAGTGCTGAGGGAAAAGTTGAGGTAAACAAGACAGCAACTTCAAGTACTTCGTCTCAAAAATCAGGCATTTATGAACCGGCGAAATGGAGTTTTGCGGCGCTTGATTTGGGTGATGGCACTCACGAGCTTCAAATGACCTGTACTTTGGACGATGGTTGGCACGTGTACTCGCAGCACTTGAGCTCTTTAGAAGGTCCGCTCCCCACGATGTTCCTTTTTGAATTGCCCGAAGGAGCAAGTTTGATTGACTCGGTTTTAGAGCAGGAGCCGCACATCGAATACGACCCCAACTTCATGATGGACTTGGCTTACTTCGATACAAAGGCCGTGTTTCGTCAACAAGTTAAAGCCCAAAGCACCGACATTATAAAAGGGAGCGTTGATTTCATGGTGTGCAACGACGAGCGCTGTTTACCGCCAGAATTGATTGAATTTACATTCGACCTTTCAACAGGAAAAGGAATGCAATTGGGTATTGAGGGCGATGAGGTGCAAAATGTTTTGGACGAAAACGCCATCATCCCACAACTTCCAAAAGTAAATCTTGATCAACCCGCCAGCGATTGTGGTGGTGAGGTGAAAGACATTAAAAATACGTGGATGGTTTTTGTTTTCGGATTCATCGGCGGACTATTGGCTTTGCTGACTCCTTGTGTTTTCCCAATGATTCCTTTGACAGTGTCTTTCTTCACCAAAGGAAACCAAAGCCGTTCGAAAGGAATTGCCCAAGCTTTGCTCTATGGCTTCTTTATCTTTTTGATTTATGCCCTTCTGAGCATCCCATTTCATTTCGGAACAGAGCCTGAGGTACTCAACGAAATTGCCACGGGGGTGACCTTGAACATCATTTTCTTTGTGGTGTTTGTGGTTTTCGCGATTTCCTTCTTTGGATTTTTTGAAATTCAGTTGCCAACGGGAATGGTGAATAAAATTGACAATGCCTCCAACGTGGGCGGCTTGATCGGGATTTTCCTCATGGCTTTGACTTTGGCCTTAGTATCCTTCAGTTGTACGGGTCCGATTTTGGGAACCGTCCTCGGAAATGCTTTGAAAAACGGACCATGGCCCATTACCGCCGCCATGAGTGGATTTGGTATTGCCTTAGGTCTACCTTTCGCCATTTTTGCCATGTTCCCCAGCATGATGAAGAGCCTTCCAAAATCAGGAGGTTGGTTGAACAGCGTGAAAGTGGTTCTTGGTTTCCTCGAGCTGGCTTTGGCCTTGAAATTCTTGAGTAATGCAGATTTGGTGAAGCAGTGGGGTATCATCCCAAGAGAGGCTTTCTTCCTCATTTGGACCATCATTTTCTTAGGATTGGCTTTGTACCTCTTCGGAATCTTAAAATTCCCTCACGACACTAAAAACAAAAGAGTTAGTCCGCTTGGATTAGGTTTAGGAGCCCTTGTTTTGGCCTTTACCATTTACCTTGCTCCTGGGGTTTTGAGAAACAGTCCGTGGAACCACGATTTGTTGAGTGGATTCCCTCCTCCAACCTTTTATTCTTGGTATGATCAGGAAGCGGGGTCGGAAGATGAGCAACTCATGGCTGGACAGGACGGAGAGCATCAAAGCGATACCTTTCACCCGCCTTTCGATGATTTTGAAGCGGCAAGAGCGGAAGCCAAAGCAAGTGGAAAACCCATCTTGATTGACTTTACCGGTTGGGCCTGTGTGAACTGCCGTAAGATGGAAGAAAGCGTGTGGACGGAACCCGTGGTATTGGATAAATTGAGAAATGACTTTGTGGTGGTTTCGCTTTATGTGGATGACCGAACCGAGCTCCCAGAAGATCAGCAAGGTGTTTTCGAATACGAAGTGAATGGAGAGATGAAGCAAAAGAACATCCGTACCATTGGAAACAAATGGGCCACTTTCCAAACCAAGCTCTTCAACAACAACTCACAACCTTACTACGTGATGTTGAGTCCGGAAGGAGAACTCTTGGCCAACCCTGTAGGTTACACGCCCGATGTTCAGGAGTACACCGACTATTTGGACTGCGGTATTCAAACCAATGCGAAAACCGCATCGAACTAAGCTTCGAGTGAAGATATTGAAAAGCCGGAATGAAAATTCTGGCTTTTTCTTTTTTGAACCCTTTCTTTTCGTCAATTTCGTAGTGTTATGAATAGTCAAGATCGAATTCGTCAGCATTTTGAAGAAGCCCAGCAGGTACTTCGCGATTTTTTAGCTCAAGAAACAGCAGAAAATGCTGTTGGAAGGGCAGGAGCACTTATGGTTGAATCCTTGAAGAACGGAGGTAAAATCATTTCATGCGGCAACGGCGGGTCGATGTGCGACGCCATGCACTTTGCCGAAGAGCTCACCGGAAGGTACCGCGACAACCGCAAGGCCATTCCAGCCATTTCCATCTCCGATCCTTCACACATTGCTTGTGTGGGCAACGACTATGGTTTTGACTACATCTTTTCGCGCTACTTGGAAGCTGTGGGGAACAAGGGCGATGTGCTTTTGGGCATTTCCACCAGCGGAAATTCAGGCAACGTGCTCAAAGCCGCTGAAGTGGCCAAAGAAAAGGGCATTTACGTTGTTGGACTCACAGGTAAAGACGGCGGTAAACTCGCTCCTTTGTGCGATGTTGAGGTGCGCGTACCCTGGCACGGCTATGCTGATCGCATCCAAGAAATCCACATCAAGGTAATTCATTCTTTGATTGATTATATTGAGGGAGGGGTGTTGTGAGCTAGCGAGAAATTAAAGATGATTTGTTCGGACGATTAGTTCAGCACTAAAAAAGCCACTACAATCATCTTTCAGTGGCTTTTTGAATATCGGGTATGGGTTTTACTCTTTCACAAGGCGAAGGTGCTGTACACGGTTTTCGTAGCTGAAAGTAGCGAGGTAAACACCGCTTGCTAGCTCAGACACATCCAAGCTTGCATTGCTTTCGCTGAAGGTGTTCGAGCGCACAATTTGTCCGCGCATATCTGTCAATTTAAATTGTGTTCCAACTTCAATTCCCGTGATATTTAGGAGGTCTTCAACAGGGTTTGGATACATCTTCGTGCTGGCGAACATGGCTTCTTCCGTTGAAAGCACCACATAAGCCTCAGAGATGTTACTACAGCCGTTGTTGCTTACCTCAACAGTATAGTTGCCCGGACTAGGGTTTTCTAGTGTCTGGTTGTTTGCCCCGTCAATTGCTTCGCCGTCTAAATACCATTGGTTACCGCCGGCAGCGCTTGAAACTAAAGATCCGTTGAAGAGGGTAATGGTGGGAACAGCCGGCGTTTGATTTACCGTGATATCAATCGAGGTGCTGGCGGCACAAGCAAATTCATTTGTGCTGGTAGCAATGTAGGTGGTACTTTCGCTCGGGAAGAATTCCACGTTGTTTTCCACTCCTTCATTCCAGCTTAAAGTTTCGTCGCCCAAAGCCAACAAAGTAATTCCCGTTCCCGAGCAGATTTCCTCTTCACTGGCGAGCACTTGAGGAGCATTTGGGATGGGGTTAACGATGATTTCAATAGAATTGCTCGAGCTGCAATCATTCCCTTCATCACCAATAACGGTGTAGCTAGTACTCGCTGTTGGCATGAATTCCACACCATTTTCTATTCCGTCCATCCAAGTAATGTTTGTTGGTCCGCTAGCTGTAAGCGTTAGCGCTTCTCCTGCACAAAGTTCCATGCTCGATGCGCTAATTTCCGGAACTACGGCAAACGCATTCACTACTACAGTTATTGAAGCCGTGGTGGTACATGCATCCGGATTTCCTGCTGTAACAGTGTAGGTTTGGGTGCTTGAAGGGAAGAATTCTTGGTTATTGCCTACATTATTGTCCCACGATAGCCAAACGTTACCAGAAGCGCTGAGAGTAACTCCCGTTCCTTCGCAGATTTCTTCTGCTGAGGCACTGATTTGAGGAGCGTCTGGAAGTGGATTCACCACAATTTCGATACTGCTGGAGCTGGTACATTCATTCCCGTTACTGCCCACAGCGGTGTAGGTGCTTGTTGCTGTAGGGATAAAAGCAAGTCCGCTTTCAACACCGTTGTTCCAGCTTATGTTTGACGGACCAGAAGCACTTAAGGTCACTTCTTCTCCCGCGCACACTTCCATGCTTGATGCTGTAATTTGCGGTGCAGGGGCAGTTTCATTTACTGTGATGTTCACCGTAACACTTGCGGTACAAGATCCGTCATCACTGGCAGTGAGGGTGTAGCTCGCTGTTTCATTTGGGGTGAAGGGGACGTTGTTTTCTACGCCGTTGTTCCAAAGGAATGTGGCATCACCAGCGGCACTTAAGGTGACTTCTTCGCCTGCACAAATGGCCATGTCTTCGCTGTTCAAAGTGAATTCAACTCCTGTGATTTCTACATCGAAGCTATCGGTGTAAGTGAAGTTTTCGTCTTGTGCTTGAATGCTGATGGTGGTCGTGCCCAAGGTGTTGTTGTCGAGGTTTTCGATGGAAATGGAATATTGTCCGCCACCCAAATCGCTTACCGTGATGTCTGCATTATCGATCACCGCTGCGTTACTACTGCTAGCCGTTACGTTGTTGATGCTTCCTCCATTATTGGTAATGATGGCGTTCACTCCGCTGAGACCGGTATTCTGACAAACACTTTGATTTCCAGGAGCGGTAATGGTAGCGTCATCGTCCAAATTGTTCACGCTAACGCTATTAGCGGAGAGATTGGCATAGGTACCATCGGCAGAAGTGCTTGTACTTAGAGTGATGCTAACGTTCACGTTGCCGTCGTCAGAAGCATCGTCCACACCAAGTGCCGTTACAAATTGAGGTGTATCCCAGTTGTCGGCATTGAAAGTGAGTGAGGAAGGAGAAACCGTTACTTCTGCCGTATTGGTACTTGCAATTTCCACCGTTACATTTCCTGTGGGTTGTGTGTTGAGGACGATGGGGATGGAAGTACTGGTTCCCGTCTCGTTCACTTCGTAGATGTTGGAGCCCGTGTTCAGACCAGGAAATGCGAAGGCGTTATATGCTCTTGAGTAAATTCCTTGGGTATCGCCTTGAAAACCATTACCTGCCCACGCGCTAACAAAACCGCCATCGGGAAAAACCGCCAAAGCTACATATCCTTGAACACCTGCACTGGTGGAATTAAGTTGCAAAACACCAGTATTGCTAGCATTGTAGTTACTCCCTGCGATTAAATAGGCTTCCTGAAAATCTGAGTTCGATCCTATTCGGATAGATTTAGCTACAAGAAAATCTCCATTGTCGTACAAGTAACATTCTATGTTATCATACCAGTTATTTGAGCTGCCTTGGTGCAGTTGATCATTGTTCACAATCATGTTTCCGTTTGCATCAAGAATCCAAAGGCGCATGTGTCGGCTAGAAAACACTGTTCCATGTGTTGTTACTATCATCACCTCTCCATTAGCATTTCCTTCAGCATCGAGGTCAGAGCCAACATTATACTCGGAGTCCACATACCACAAGGTTTGCTCGGGAATTTCGGCCAAGAAGTTGGAAGAGAAGGTTTTTCTCATGATGTTTCGATAGTAATCGCAGCAGCCAGAAACGAGGATGTATTGATGATAAATGGCGGTCATTCTTCCATTGGGATGAATGATGATGTTGGCTTGGCTGTAGTCTGCCCCCGAGTTCTCAGTTACCAGAACTTGGCTGTTGACCCATGCATTGCTATTGAGGTTATAGCCTCGAAGGTATAGCTGTGAGTTGTTTGAAGTGCCGTTGTAAATAAAGGCCAGTTGATCTCCACTAATGTCCACATCGAAGTTCTCAATATTGCTTTGAACCGTCACCTCCGCTTCCAAGGAGTTGTTTGGGTTGATAACGATAAACTTCAGATTATCACCGGAGTTTTCAATATAGCTCAATACGAACTTTCCATCTTCCCAATAATGGGCTACCATCAATTTTGAATTGTCTGGGTTGATGGTGATTTCATCAGAAATGGCGTTGGAGTTGCTGTCGTATCGACGCGCTTTAATGGCACCAGAATAGTTGTTCATGGTCCAAAAAACCATGTAGTTGCCTTGATTGTCTGTTGCAATTACGGGGCAGTATTGGTTACCGTCGATATCGGTATTCACCAATTGTTCAAGAGAAACAGGGTTCAGTGTTTGAGCGCTAATTATTGAGCTCAGGAACACAAGTGCAAGAAGTAAGATGCTTTTCATAAAAATCAAGGTTAATGGGGCACAATTTACATTGATTTTGTAGTTCGAAAAAATAAAAGGAATTCGCCTTAATTATGCGTTTTATTTGGTGATATCAAGGTTTTGTTATTGAATAATTGTGATTTAAAAGAGCGGCTTGAAGTCGGCAATTGTTCGCTGTGAGCGCGCTCCAAAATCGCCCATTTCTTTTCATCCACAAAACATAGCCTATCAACTACAAAGTTGGTCTTGTTCTGCTTGTTTTGAGCTTGAATAATCTCCAATTTCAGCTAAAGAAACAGGCATTCGATGGGTGGTTATGCTCATCATTGCCGCATTTAATTTTAACTGAAATAAGTCCAAAGCATGTTGGTAAAATCTTTTGGGGCAGCCCTTTATGGCATTGCCGCTACCCTCGTTACTCTCGAAATTCATTTGAACACAGGCATTCAGTTTCTAATGGTGGGCCTACCTGATTCTGCCGTGAAGGAGAGTCAGCAACGGGTAAAAACAGCCATTGAGGCGATTGGCTTTTCGTGGCCGGGGAAGGCCATAACCATTAATCTAGCTCCGGCAGACATTAAAAAGGAAGGGGCGGCTTATGATCTTCCTTTGGCCATTGGCTTACTTGCCGCCACAGGCAAGATTGCTGCAGAACGTGTGGCCAAGTACATCATCATGGGCGAACTGAGTTTAGACGGGAGTTTGAGGGCAGTGAAAGGGGCTTTGCCCATGGCGCTTTTGGCAAGAGATGAAGGATTTGAGGGCATCATTTTACCAAGAGAAAACGCTCCAGAAGCGGCGGTGGTGGATAAGGTGAAGGTTTACGGGTTCACCCACTTGGAGGAAGTATTGGATTTTTTTCTGGGTGAAGAAGCCGGAGACCCAGTTGTACTTGATACAGACGAACTTTTCTATCAAAAATTGAACGATCATGCGCTGGATTTTTCAGATGTGAAGGGGCAGGAGAACATTAAGCGTGCTTTCGAAATCGCCGCTGCCGGGAGTCACAACCTGATTCTCATTGGTCCGCCCGGTGCGGGAAAAACCATGCTTGCCAAGCGTTTACCGACGATCTTGCCTCCCTTAAACCTCAGTGAAAGTTTGGAAACGACCAAGATTCACTCGGTGGCGGGGCGCATCCCTAAAAATGAAGCGCTGATTACTACCCGTCCTTTTCGAGCGCCGCATCACACCATTTCTGATGTGGCGCTCGTGGGCGGCGGTGGTTTTCCTCAACCCGGAGAGATTTCCCTCGCCCACCACGGGGTGCTTTTTCTCGACGAACTGCCGGAGTTCAAACGAACGGTTTTGGAGGTGATGCGGCAACCCATTGAAGAGCGGAAAGTGACCATTTCGAGGGCGCGATTTTCGGTTGATTTCCCCGCAAGTTTTATGCTGGTGGCGGCCATGAATCCTTGTCCGTGCGGCTACTTCAATCACCCCGAAAAAGACTGCGTCTGCCAAGGTGGGGTGGTGCAGAAGTATTTGAATAAGGTGTCCGGACCCCTCCTCGATCGCATCGACATCCACATTGAAGTTACTCCAGTGAGTTTTGATGAACTCAGTTCTAGGCCACCTTCTGAGCGCAGTGGAAGCATCCGCGAGCGGGTAATGAATGCGAGGCTGATTCAACAAAAGCGTTATGAACAGCACGAGCACTTGCATTGCAACTCGCAAATCGGTTCTCAAGAGCTAAAGGTCTATTGTGAGATTGGTGAAGAAGGCCATGAACTTTTAAAAGGAGCAATGCGCCGATTAAATCTAAGCGCTAGAGCTTATGATCGAATTCTGAAGGTAGCCCGCACCATTGCTGATTTAGACGGTAGCGAAAAGATCAAAACAGAACATCTCGCTGAAGCCATACAATACCGCAGTCTCGACCGCGAAAATTGGGCCGGTTGAGCAATTCATGATTTGTATTCATCATCAAATAAACCAAAATGCGATCAATTCAAACACTTCGATTTCTTTCTCTAGTATGCAGCTTTTCCTGCGCGGCTGCTGTAAAGTTCGGCGCTTTTTCCAAGTCGCCCCTTGAGTCAAGTTCAAATGAAAAGGTAAGCATGTATTTCGCACTAGATTCCATCTTGCCTTTAGCAGCTCAACTCGAGGTGAAATTATCACCCAACCCGGAATATGCCGAGGGCTTTGTTGTTGAGATCAGTTCTGCTACAGACATGGAAGTAATTCATGAAGTAGTGAATCCAAAGGAATTCATGATTTACCGCAGTAAAGCGAAATTATACCGTTCTGAGCGCTTCACTGGAAGCTTGTTTCTCACCAATATTGAGAAGTACCCCTATCTCGTTCATCGGGTAATTTGTCCTGATGGAAGTATTCATTCAACATCAATTATTCTAAAATAAATGCCATGAAAAAGTACTTTATCCTTATCGCAGCTTTTGGGTTTTTATGCACAAAATCATCCGCTCAAGAGGTGTTTTACCCAGCAGATCTTGTTTGGTGCACGCATTATGGTGAACAGGGAGAGTTGGTTCCCAGTGCGGCAGAAATTCGATCGGGCATCATTTATATGGCCGGAAGCACAAACGCTCCAGTTGGAGTGAGTAGTGCTGGAGTTCATCAAGAAATCCTTTTATCCAATACCGAGTTTGACCGCGATGGTTTTTTAGCAGCCTTTAATCTCGATGGTGTTTTTCTTTGGGGAACCTATTTCGGCGGTGTAGGCAGCGATTGGATTCAAGATATGGAGTTGGATGCTCAAGGAAACCTCATC
>JAQWFN010000029.1 GCA_029238785.1 Flavobacteriales bacterium
TGCTCAAGCGGGAGATGTTGTGATCAACGAAATCCTCGCCGATCCTAGTCCGGCACTTGGTTTACCCGAATTTGAATTTGTAGAATTGTTTAACGCCAGCGCTTTGTTCTTCGACCTCTCTGAGTGGGTTTTTGTGAACACCACTACTGAAAAAGTGCTCCCCAGTTTTCCCTTTCCTCCTGGCGAGCATGTGATTTTATGTGATGAGGCGGCTGTTACTGAATTTCAAGCCTTTGGAAATGTCATTGGGATTCCATCCTTCACTGCTTTGAGTAATGCCGGAGACAGCCTCACCTTGCGCAGTAATGAGGGTGAAATTCTCGACATTGTAGCTTACGACATTGCATGGTATGGCAATACCACGCTCGACGATGGAGGCATTACTCTTGAACGAATTAATCCTTTTGGTGGTTGCGGAGGTGCTAATAATTGGAGTGCTTCTCAAAGTTTCGCCGGTGGAACTCCGGGTGCACAAAACACCATTTTCAGTGATGCGCCAGACATCACAGCACCTGAGTTAATCGGGAGTGAATTGCTCTCATCGAATCAATTGCTCGTTCGTTTTTCAGAAAGTTTGGATTTTGACACCCCCGTGAACATTAGCACTTCAGTAAATGATTTGAGCATTTCTTTTGTTTCTCTGGCTGAAGGAGGTACGGCCCTCTTATTTACCTTTACTACAGGGGTTGAGGCGGGTGTGAATTATCAACTCAGCATCGAAGGCATCAGCGATTGCACCGGAAATTTGAGCAGCGAGGTGTTTGGAATTGATTTCACTTTGGGCTTTGACCCTCAATTGGGCGAGCTCATTATCAATGAATTATTACCTGATCCGGATGAGGACTTTGACTCTCCTAATGCCGAGTTCATCGAGCTATACAACCTGAGCGATCAAGTATTGGAATTGAGCAACATCAACCTCTCCGGAGGTGTGTTTAACCAGCAGGTAACTTTAAATCCTGGTGGCTACATTGTTTTGTGTGATGAAGATGATCTGAATTTCTTCGTGATGTGGTCGAATGTTGTTGGAATGAGTGACTTCCCATCCCTCACCAATAGTGGAAGAACAATTGAGCTGTTTAATGGTGAAGGCGAATTGATTGATGCCATCGCCTATGATTTGGGCTGGTATCAAAACCCTGCCAAAGACGATGGAGGCTGGAGCATTGAACGCATCAACCCGAATAAACTTTGCAGTGATGAAAACAACTGGCGTGCTGCGGCGAACCTTGAAGGGGCTACTCCAGGCCAGCAAAACTCTGTGTTTGATGCCTCTCCCGACCAAGAAGCGCCCGAGCTTTTGGAAGTGTTGGTGATTGATGCTACCACCCTTGAGTTGAGATTCAATGAGGCCATCGACCCAGTAAGTTTGGACCTTCTTGAGGCAGAAATTGGATTAAATGGGGGTGATTTCAGTGTTTTAGATTACAGCATTACGCAGGCTGTTTTATTGAACCAAGAAGGCAGTTTGCATTCGAACACCTTGGTGCTTCAATTTGACAATGCCTTTGCTGTTCCTTTGATTTACGAGATTCATTTGTCGGGAGTTTATGATTGTGCGGCGAACGGACTCGATTTCCCAGAATTCCTTGCTGCCCGTTTTGCATTGCCCGAGCCGCATGAACTGGGTGATTTAATTGTGAATGAAATTTTAAGTAATCCTCGAGACAACGGCGTAGACTATGTAGAAATCTATAACCGCAGTAATAAGAACATCAGCTTACAAGGATGGCATTTGGCCAATGATGATGAGGGGAGTGAAGATTTAATTACTGATCGTCAGGTAGTTTTATTTGCAGGTGAATATCTTTTGTTGAGTACTGATAAGAACGCAGTAGCTGCAGAATATCCGCGAAGCAATCCTTCGGTATTTCTTGAAATGAGTGCGCTTCCTCCATACAGTAACGGAGATGGTAGCGTTCTTTTGCTCGACAGTTTACTCGCTGTTTCAGACCGGGTGGATTACAGCGAAGACCAGCATTATGCTTTGTTGAATGATTTGGATGGCGTTGCATTGGAACGTTTGGATCCTTTCAGAAACAGCAATGATAAGAGCAATTGGCACTCTGCCTCGAAAGAAGTTGAATATGGAACACCTGGATTGCCAAATTCTCAGTTTTTTGTGAGCGAAGCGGCTGGAGAATTAAGTTTATCTCCAGATGTGTTCTCTCCAGATAACGACGGCTTTGAAGATGTATTGAACATCGACTTTGTGCTCCCTGAACCGGGGTACACTTACAACATCAGTATTTATACAGACAGGGGCATTTTAGTGAGAAGGCTGGTGCTTAATCAGCTTGCCGGTGCAGAAAACACCGTGAGCTGGGATGGTTTCACTGACGACAGGTCGAAGGCGGGAATAGGCATGTACATCGTGTTTTTGGAGGCATTTAGTCCGGAAGGAAATGTGATACAACACAAAGCCGTTGCTGTTTTAGGTCATCAATTGAATTAAGAAGCAAAGCATGGAAGGAAGTATGCGCATCGCCGAGCATCTGGCTGAAGATTGGATGATTTGGTTAGTCATTGCAGCATTAGCTGGATTAGCGTGGGCGAAGTACAGCTATCAGTCATACGTGAGTTTACTTACCTCGGGTTTGTTTAATTATAGGCTCATGCGCCAAGAAATCAGAGAGGTGCCTGTTTTATCGAGAAGAGGTTTGGTGGCCATGATTCCTTTTAGTTTGATCTTTTGGACCTTACTGCTCTACGCCTTATTGAAATGGAAATCACCCGAATTGGCAGCAAACCCTGGAGATTTAATGCTTCAAATCATCATTTTCTTCCTTGGGGTTTACGTGTTGAAGTTTGTTGTGATTCAGCTCTTAGAAGGTCTTTTGGGTAAGGAATTTGGTTTAGAAGAGTACCTCTTTAATGTATTCTACTTTCTTGAATTTGTGGCGCTCGTTGGCTTCCCTTTTCTCTTAATGTTCATTTATTTCCCCTTGGATCAACTCCAATGGCTTGCCTATATTATCTTTTTTCTGTCCGTTACGAGCTACGTTTGGCGCTTAATTCGGGGTATTCAAGGAGCGCTAAGTTATCGAGCGCCACTGATTTACATAATTTTGTATCTTTGCACCCTTGAAATTTTACCGATGTTAGTTCTAATCCGCTTGGCCGAGTACCAAATTGCTTAGAATTAGCGTCAATAACTGATTCAACTACTACGGCGTTATGGCAGAAAAAATCAAAACGATTCTCATTTCTCAACCCAAACCAAGCGGAGATAAGTCGCCTTACTTTGACTTGGCAAAAAAGTTGAATTTGAAAATCGATTTTCGCTCCTTCATTCATGTGGAGCCTGTTGATGCTCAAGAATTTCGTCAACAACGCGTTTCTATTTTGGAGCATTCAGCGGTTATTTTCACTTCGCGAAATGCTGTTGATCACTTCTTCCGCATGTGTGAGGAAATGAGGGTAACTGTGCCAGACACCATGAAGTATTTCTGTATTTCTGAGTCAACAGCTTACTACCTTCAGAAGTACGTGGTTTACCGCAAGCGCAAAATTTTCCATGGTCAAGTGCGTTTCGCAGACCTTATGGACGTCATGAAAAAGCACAAACAAGAGAAGTTTCTCCTTCCTTGTTCAGACCTTTTGAAACCTTCAATTCCTAAATTATTGGAAGACGCGGGCATGAGCTATTCAAAAGCTGTGATGTACCGCACCGTTTGTAGTGATCTTTCTGATTTGTCAGATGTGAAGTACGATATGCTGGTGTTTTTTAGTCCGTCTGGTATTGAATCGCTCTTTAAAAACTTCCCTGATTTCACCCAAGGGAACACCAGAATTGCGGTTTTCGGTCCAACCACAGCAAAAGCAACAATTGACGCTGGTTTGAGAATTGATGTTAACGCTCCTAACCAAAAAGCGCCTTCAATGACCATGGCCATAGAGAACTACATTACAGGAAAAGCTTAATTTTCTATTTTTAGATACTATTTTGGAAGGTGGGCAATGCTCACCTTCTACGTTTAAAGCAAGGCCATTTGAACACCTTTTCTAAACATGAGCGCTTAAGCCACGAACGCTTAATTGCAAGAACCTTTTCTGAGGGGAAGTCGATTAAAAGATTTCCCTTTATTCTGATCTACTCAGAAGCAAAGTTGCGCGTTGATGTTCCCGCTCAAGTGATGATGAGTGTTGGGAAACGAAGGTTCAAAAAAGCCGTTGATCGCAACCGCATTAAACGCCTCATGCGAGAGGCTTGGCGCTTGAACAAAAGCTCCTTTCTTGAGCCCATCGCGAAGCAAAACAAACAAATGAGCATCATCCTGCTTTATGTGGGAAACAAGATAGTTACCTTTGAAGAAACCGAGTCTAAAATAAAGGAGCTCGCCTTGCGTTTTGAAAAGGAAATCGAGCCAAACGACCCAAAGCATGAAGAAATTAAACAAGAGAACTAGAAAATTCGCCGCTGTAAGCACCTTTGTTTTGGGCGGATTACTTTCCCTGTCTTTTGCAGAAGGCTACTTTGAAATTTCGAAAAACCTCGAAATATTTACGGCTGTATATCGTGAACTGAACACCTTCTATGTTGACGAAACTCAACCTGGCGAACTCATGAAAACGAGCATCGACGGCATGTTGAAATCGCTCGACCCCTACACGGTGTATTACCCAGAATCAAAAATTGAAGACTATCGCTTTATGACCACCGGGCAGTATGGTGGAATTGGTGCTAAGGTGAATACCATCGATGGGCAAATCACCATTATTGAACCCTACGAAGGCTTTTCAGCCGCTTTGGCCGGACTAAAAGCCGGTGACGTGGTGATTGCTGTGGATGGACTGAGTGTTGTAGGAAAGAATTACAACGAAATATCGGATCTGCTGAAAGGTCAGAACGGAACCACCCTCGTACTCACAATTGAACGCTTGAACAGCCCTGAGCCCATCGACATATCAATCACTAGAGCCGAAATTCAAGTCCCGGACATTCCCTACCATGGGATGATTGATGATAAAACAGGCTACATTGCGCTCTCCAGCTTTACAAAAACGGCCAGCGCCGAAGTAAAAAAATCCTTCCTCGCCTTAAAAGAAGAAGGCATGGAACAACTCGTTTTTGATTTAAGAGGAAACGGTGGTGGTTTGCTTCGCGAAGCGGTTAACATTGTAAACCTCTTTGTACCGAAGGGAACTGAAGTGGTAAGTACAAAAGGCAAATTAGACGAGTGGAACAAAACCTACAGTGCCCTCAACCCGCCTCTTGACACCGAAATCCCAATTATTGTTCTGATTGATGATCGTTCCGCCTCTGCCTCAGAAATCGTTTCTGGAACTTTGCAAGATCTTGATCGGGCAGTAATTCTCGGACAACGCAGCTTTGGTAAAGGACTCGTTCAACAAACCAAAGACCTGAGCTACAACACCAAAATGAAACTTACCGTTGCCAAGTACTACACCGCTAGTGGTCGTTGCATTCAAAAACTCAACTACAGCGAGCGCGATGAAACTGGAAAAGTAAAGGAAGTGCCTGATTCGCTCATCAAGCCTTTCTTCACAGCTGGTGGAAGAGCCGTTTTTGACGGTCGAGGAATTGACCCCGATGTTTACATGGAGCCGGTAAAAGAAAGCAACATGCTCAGTGCTTTGTTGAACAACTACGTGATTTTTGATTTTGCCACTGCTTATGCTCAAGGGCGCGACAGCATTCCTGCCCCTGAAGACTTTGTTCTTAGCGACGCCGATTATACTGAATTTCGACAGTTCGCTCTTGATCAGGAATTTGAGCTCAATACTCAAACCGAATTGCTGCTCTCTCGATTAGAAGAAACGGCTGCTGACGAACGATACATGCAAGTTGCTGAAGAAGCTTTTGCCGACTTGAAAAAGAAACTCACTCCAGACAAAGCTAGAGATCTTGATTTATTTAAAGGTGAGATTAAAAAAGCCTTGGAAAACGAAATTATTACGAGGTATTACTTCAGCCAAGGTGCAATTCGTTTTGGGCTGCAAAACGACGCCCTGATCGATAGGTCGCTCAGTACTTTTGCTTCTGATTATTACAGCATTCTTCAAGTTCAACCTTAAACGGAGCCCTTGTACAAGCTGGTCAATAGACAAAATTTAATCTACTTCTACAGCATCGGGATGATTGGCCTGTGCATCGGTATGCCCTGGTCTAATGTCATCATGAGTGTTGGGTCTATTTGGGTACTTTGTGTTTGGCTTATTGAAATGCTGAGTAGAAATTTAAGAGCCAAAAAAGGCGAGGATGTTTCTTGGCCCAAGCGCAACAAATGGGTGTTTTGGGGCTTGTTTTCATTGACATTACTTCATGTTTTCGGGCTTATTCACACTAGTGATTACGATTATGCCTTTAACGACTTGCGTAAAAAACTACCCTTGTTGCTCTTTCCTGTGGTTTGTTACAGCATGCTCTCCTTGCCCGGTGCGATGTGGCTATGGCTCAAGCGCTTCTTTGTTGCTTCATTGTTTGTGGCTGTTCTTGCCTGTTTTTTCATCAATTGGGCTTGGTGGGAACAAGCTCATTTTGATGTGCGGGAGCTTTCGGTTTTTACTTCGCACATCCGTTTTTCGCTGATGTTGAATTTGGGACTTGTGATCTTGTTTAGAGAAGCCCTTCAGGGTTCCTTCCCAAAAATACTGGCCTTGCTCTTTGGGTTGGTGTATATCTTATTTATGTGGGAAGTTCAAAGCATTACGGGCCTTGGTTTACTTGGTGTTTTGGTGATGTATGCCGCATGGACCAGTTTAAAAGCAAAGGGTTTAAAAGCCGCAAGAAGCGCTTTAATACTATTGTGTTCACTGGGCATTATAGCTAGTTCAATTTTTGTTGGTTCCGCCATCCACGATCATTATTATAGTGGAAGTTCGGAGCTTCAAGCAGGTAAAACCAGTGAGGGCAACGATTTTGAATGCGAACTTAATAAACGCTACCGCGAATCGGGTTCTTTGGTGTATTGCAATTTCAATCGCTATGAGATGAGCCTTGCGTGGAATGAACGAAGCAAAGTGCCTTTCACTGGGGAAACAAGAACTGGCGGACGCATCAGCGCGACGCTCATGCGTTACATGACAGCCATTGGTGTTACGAAAGACTATCAAGGTGTGCTTTCCTTGAGTGATGAAGATATCCTTGCTGTAGAACATGGAATTACCAATCCCCAACTTCTTGAGCAAAGTGCTTTGCATCAGCGCGTAGATCAATTATTTTTTGAAATCGATGCACTAAACAGCGGCGATGACCCTAGCGGGAAGTCCTTTATTCAACGCATTGAATACTGGAAAACCGCCACTCACATCATCCAAAAACACCCTTTCATTGGCCTTGGTACTGGAGATGTACAACAAGCTTTCAATCAACAATACGAAGAAGACCAATCGTCGCTGAGCGATCGTTTCCGGCTTCGGAGTCATCAACAATTTCTCACCTTTTGGGTGGCCTTTGGTGTTTTTGGTCCTTTGATGCTCCTCTTGGCCATTTATCTCTGTTACCGCTACAGAAAAGCGGAGAACAGTTTTATTTCCCTTGGTTTTCTGCTCATCGTGAGCTTGTCATTTTTGAGTGAGGACACCTTAGAAACTCAGGCAGGAGTTACCTTTTTCAGCTTCTTTATCAGCTTTTTGTTTCTCTGGCCAATAGCATCTCCTTCAGCTTCAGAAAAACTTCCTGCGGAGTAAAAGGAAGGGCCCCATTTTCTGGATGAGTTTTACACACCAAGTAATCTGCATTAGCCCCTATTGCTTGCCATCTTTTCGGCCAAATTGGTTGTTTCGGAGAATATAAACCCAGGGCCACTGTACCTGCAGCCGCCGCCATATGAAGCGGACCAGTGCTCGCGGCAATCAGAGCATCAGCATGGGCACACAAACTGAAGAGTTCGTCCAAACTCAAACTTGATGTAAAATCCAAAACATTTTTCTTTGCCCATGGAAGCTGGTCGGCCATAGCATCTCTTTCTTTTTGCGTTCCTGTGATGATGACTTGGAAATCATCTTCAGGCAGTAAATCAATCAAGCCACCAAAAGATGATGTAGGCCATTCCAGAGCCGAACCGTGCGAAAGCGGGTGAAGTACCAAAAGCGTTTTGCGCTTATCTAATTGTGCCTCTAGTTTTGTTGGCAGTTCCAAGGTCTTGACACCGTAGAGTTGTGCTATTTCACTCAAAGAATAATCGCTCTTCACCTTCATGGCTTGGAGCATTTTAAGGTTGAGCTGAGCTTCGTGGAGTTCGCTTTTCTTTCGCGAATAAAACAACGGCTTATTCACTGATTGAATCATGTACCAACGCCGAGCCGTTCCAATTCTTGTTTGAATGCCTGCTGCCTTCGCTGCAAAGGCAATTGCTTTTTGCGGGAAAACATGAAAAATGGTGTTGGCCTGCAAGCGCTTCAGTTCGCTCACAAGGTCTTCTTTCACCTCGTCAAAATTCACAAATTCATCAATGTGAACGCAAGCTTTAACAATGGCTTTGGTATAGGTTCGGCCCAAAAAAGAAATTTTACAATTCGGAAATTCTTTTTTCAAAGCTCCTGCCAATGGCAAAGTGAGAATAGCATCACCAATACCATCAGTTCTCGATATCAGGAAGTGTTGCTTATCCATTTTTATGCAGTTCTTTTAAGATGCTGTACTTTCTGTAGGTGGCGAAGGCAGAGCGTTTTGCAATGTTCCAACCCGCAATACCGTCTCTCCAACCGCTTTTGAAAAGTAGGTTTTTAAAAAATTGCCACACTACCTTTCCATACATGTGCAGTGAAGATACCTTCTTCCCTTTTTGGAACAACTCACTTGCGGCGATTTTCGAAAAGTATTCAATTTGTTTGAAGTGATCTTCTTTGGTGTAGTAAGAATAATGGAGCAGGTCTCCATTGAGCAAGGCCGTTTCTTCGTTTCCGTGTAATTCGAAACGATCGTGTGGGTTAACGCCACCCCATTCGCCTTTTCCGTGCTGAAACAACCTCAACTTTGTATCGGGGTACCAGCCGCTGTGTTTGATCCACGAGCCGCAATAGTTTGTTAGTCGGTTCATGCGGTATCCAGTCAAGGGCTTTTCTTCATTTTTCAGCTTCGCGATGGATTGTTCAAGTTCTTTTGTTAGGGCTTCATCTGCATCCAAACTAAGCACATAATCGCCTGTAGCCAATTGCCATGCTTTGTTTTTTTGCTGAATGTGTCCTTCAAAAGGATTCGTCAAAAAACGCACTCCGTAGCGTTCGCAGATGGCCTTGGTGTGATCTGTGGAGAAGCTGTCGAGCACCAAAATTTCATCGGCAATGGCTTGTACTGATTTCAAGCAGCGTTCGATGTTTCTTTCCTCGTTAAAGGTGATGATGACAACAGATATCTTCACTAAAAATGAATTGGGCTTACAAAGTAACGTTGAAATATGCGAAAAAACGCCAAAAGTGTTGATAACAATAATTGTTCACAGCTTTCAAAGTGGCTAATTTTGACGCATGAAAGTCTTGATTTTAGGAAGTGGTGGTCGCGAACACGCGATTGCTTGGAAATTGGCTCAGAGTTCGATGTTGCACGAACTTTACATTGCACCAGGAAATGCGGGAACTGCGCTCACTGGAAAGAACGTTGATTTAGACCCGCTCGACTTCGATGGCATTGCTGCCTTCGTACAAGCTCAGGACATCAACATCTTGGTGGTTGGTCCGGAAGCACCATTAGTAGCAGGAATTCAAGATTACTTTACCGCAAGAGAAGAGCTCTCGTTCTGCACCGTAATTGGTCCGAACAAAAAAGCGGCTCAACTCGAAGGAAGTAAAGATTTCTCAAAGCAATTCATGGAGCGCCATAACATTCCAACAGCGAAGTATGGCAGTTTCATGAAATCTTCTTTGGCTCAAGGCAAGGCATTTTTGAAGTCGATGAAGCCTCCTTACGTGTTGAAGGCAGACGGTTTAGCTGCTGGAAAAGGGGTACTTATTATTGACGATTTACAAGAAGCAGAAAAGGCCTTGGAAGAAATGCTGCTTAATTCAAAATTCGGTGAGGCAGGAAAGAAAGTGGTGATTGAAGAGTTCTTGAAGGGCATTGAGGTTTCCATGTTTGTTTTAACAGACGGTAGCAGCTTTAAAATTCTTCCTGAAGCAAAAGATTACAAGCGTATTGGCGAAGGTGACACCGGCCTGAACACAGGCGGTATGGGTGCTGTTTCGCCTGTTCCTTTTGTGAACCAAGAGTTCATGGAGAAGGTGAAAAATCAAATCATTATTCCAACTGTAAAAGGCCTAAAACGAGACGATATCCATTATCAAGGTTTCATCTTTTTTGGTTTGATTAAGGTGGGGGGTGATCCTTTTGTGATTGAGTACAATTGCAGAATGGGTGATCCTGAAACCGAAGTCGTGATGCCTCGTTTGAAATCCGACTTATTGCACTATTTCGAAGGAATTGCTACTGGAACTTTGAGCGAATGTGATTTGGAAATCGACCCAAGAACGGCAACTACAGTTATTGCTGCTTCTGGTGGATATCCAGACAGCTATGAAAAAGGGAAAGTGATTAGTGGATTAGAGCATTCGCACAAGGGTGCGGTTGTATTCCACGCAGGAACATCGCAAAAAGAAGGCGAGACCTTGACCAATGGTGGACGTGTTCTCGCCGTAACGGGGATTGGTGCAGACATCGAAACAGCCTTACAAAGATCTTATGATGCGCTTGAGGCAATTGACTTTGAAGGGATGTACTACAGAAAAGATATTGGATTAGACCTGAGTAAAGACAAGGTAAAATCTTAGGGGAAAGCGGAAAGCGGAACGCGAATTATACGATGTCTCCGTTTTCTTTGGCCTTCTTCGTGAACTTTGCTTGCATCGACAACCAAATAATCAGACCAACAAAACCCAATGCAATTACCGCATAGTTGAAAGAATTGCCGAGTGGCTCAAGAAACATTACAAAGCTCTTTTCAACTGCCTGCCCTATTGCGTAGAATAAATCGTTCATTTTTGTCTTGATTTTTGGCAAAATTAGCACATCCGAGGAGAAAGTCAGTAAATAAATCACAACTTTATCACCATGTTGAGCATATTAAGATCCAATCAGCCCTTTGCCATCATACTTGTTGGTCTCACTTGGGCTTTGGGTGTGGTATGGAATTGGTGGTTCATTGAGCCCGAAGTCAGCTCTTGGATTTTCCCTCAGTTGAACACCTATTTCTCTGCTTCTTCTTGGCGAATTTTAATTTTTCAATCGCTCATTCAATTGCTTACTGTTGGGGTCATTCACCGCACCTATAACAGCAACGAATATATTCTTGGGGGCAACTATTTTGCAGCTTGGATTTACGCCTTGTTCGCTGCATTATTCAGTACTGTTTTCCCTGCACATCCCTTTCTTTTGTTGCATTTGTTGATCATCTTGGCCATGAAACAAGTGTTTGATGTTTACCGTCAGAACGATGTGCAACATCATTATTTCAATGCGGCATTTTTTCTTGGAGTGAGCATGCTGATCGTGCCCAGTAGTTTTGTGTTAGCCCTATCCTTGTTGGTTTCTTTGGCTTACACCCGTTCTGGTATTTGGCGTGAATGGGCTTGGAGTATTGTTGGTTTTGTTCTGCCATTTTTAATTGGAATATGCATCGTTTGGTTAGCAGAAGATCTCGATTTAATTCAACAATGGCGAGCTAGTGTTGTTGGTATCGACCTTCAATCTCAGTTGAATTGGTTGGCCATACCTTTTGGAGTTTGGTTCCTTTTTGGTCTGAAAGGACTGATCAACAGTTATCGCTCGAGCAGCAATAAAGCTCGAAATACGAAATCAACATCGCTCATTTTCTTGCTGGGCTGTTTGAGTTTTGTGATCCTGAATTACGATGCGTCATGGGCTGCCTTGATCTTTGCTACCTTGGTAAATGTAGCGTTATTGCTGCCCTATCATTTTATTGGCGACAAATTAAAACTTCATCACCGTTTGCTTTTTGGCTTGCTCCTTATTGCAAGCATGTGGCCATTTATAAGCACCGCAATAGCTTAACAAATCCACTTTTCGCTTCTTTTAAAAAAATGTAACCTTCGTGAAAATTGATCGTAGAATGAGGTATTGGCGCTAAGCCGTAAATCGATCAAATCATGAACCTAGCTATCAAATTATCACTTACTTGTGGGACAATCCTATTGGGATTAAACCCGCTAAATGCACAAGTCTTTCCACCCGCTGTGGAAGTCAGTCTAGCTCAATTTATTAATGTTGACACCCCAGATCCAACAGAAATCACAGATCAAGATCTAATTTCTTTGGCTCCTGCTCCTGCCGCAGATTTGTTTATCTATAGCGTCGCGTCGGGGGAATGGTCTAATCCCTCTACTTGGAATTGCGAATGTGTGCCTAGTGGCGCCGTTGATGTTGAAATCATTGCAGAGCATGAAGTTACTTTAGACATGGATGTTGCACTCAACAGTTTGGCCATTCAAGAAACAGCCATTTTAGCCTTAGAAAGCGATTCGAACTTCGAAATCAAGGTTTCGGGCGATTGGTTTAATCAAGGTAATTTTAGCGCAGAACAAGGAACAATTACCTTTGAATCTCTTAGTGAGCAGTCAGTTTTTGGTGATAATGATTTTCACCACTTAAATTGCTTCGGTGGCAATCAAGTTGCGATTCAAGAGGCCATTTCGGTTGAAGGAATACTTGATATCCAAGGAAAGACCTTAATCACAAACGGCCTGCTTACTTTAAAAAGTTCGCTCAGCGAAAAGGCGCAATTAGCTCCCCTTTTCTCAGGAAGCATCGTTGGTGAACTCACCTACTTAAATGTTATCTACACCCCAAACGCTGGTTGGTTGAACATTGGTGCTCCAATGGTAAATGCTACCATCGCTCAATGGAATGACGATTTTGTAACTACTGGCTTTGCAGGAAGCGATTATCCTAGCTATAGTTTTGTGAATATCCAACGTTATGACGAAAGCTCAGCAACAGCCAATGGCTCGTTTAGCCCAGTATCATCTGTTGACGATCCGCTCATTCCCGGAGAAGGCTACTATGTCTACGTAAACCCTGGCACTTACTCCATTGATGTTACTGGAGAGCCTATCATTGGTGACTTTAGCCTACCCGTAAGCTATACTGATTATGACTCTCCAGCTTCTGATGGTTTGCGCTTGATGAGTAACCCATACCCAAGCAAAGTGAACTGGGACAAAGAAGATGGTTGGGAAAAAGTAAACTTATACAGTGCCATTTACAGTTGGGATGTAAGCACATCGCAGTTTAAAACATACTTGAACGGTTACTCTGTGAACGGAGGATCTCCAATTATTAATCCATGTCAAACCTTCTGGATTCAAGCCAATGATAACGATCCAGAATTGCACATCAACGAAAACGCGAAAGAAATTGCTACTGTTCCCACCATCAATCAAACCATGAATTTTGTTTCGATGAGAATGACCAATGGTGGAAGTGTTGATGAAATGATGGTGATTTTCAGTGAAGAGGGTACACCAGCTTTCGACCTTGGATTGGATGCCCTAAAATTAAATAGCCCAAGTGCAAATATCAATGTTGGAACACGTGGTGAAGACGGAACACTGTTGGCCATCAACACTACCGATCTCGACAGTGGAAATTTCTTCATTCCCATTGCTATGGACATCTTAAACGCAGGAACTTACAGCTTGCTTGTTGACGAAATGCCTATTAGCTCAGTAATCACTGCTTGTATGGTGATTGAAGACACAGAAACAGGGTTGACCTACCCATTGGAAGAAGGTCTTGAAATTACTTTTGAGACACCAAGCGTTGTAGGTCAAGAACGTTTTATTATTCGTGTTGGGGCTGCTTTAGTGGTTGAAAGCGAGAACATTTCTTGTTTTGCTAGTGCCGATGGAAGAGCGACTATTCAAGGAACAGGCTTTGGTCCGTGGGACTATGAATTAACTGATACTCAGGACAACCTACTTGCAAGTTTAAGCGAAGTTGATGGTTTAGGTGTGTTCGAAGGCCTTGAAGAAGGTGTTTACCGACTTCATGCTATCAACAACGATTATTGTTCAACATTAAGCAGAATTGTTTCGATTGTGGAACCACGTGAATTAGAAATCAGTGCTAGTGGAAATCACTTAAGCTGTGGTCAGGAAGGACAAGGCGTTGTGGAAATTTTAGCTGATGGAGGTTCTGCTCCTTATAGTTACACGCTAGATGGTGCTCCAGTTGCGAGTAGCGTTTTTGGCCTCGATGCAGGAAGCTACACCCTAAGTGTTATTGATGCCTTTGGATGTTCACAAACTACAAGCGCTGAAATCACAGGAGACCTTACAGTAGAAGCTGATTTTGAAACACAAAGTGGTATTGTTTATCTAGAAGATGGAGCAGTAACTGTAAACTTTGAAAATACTTCATTGAACGCAGACGATTACGTTTGGGAATTTGGAATGGGCGGAGCAACGTCAAATAGTGAAAACGGGGAGTTTACCTTTACTAGTCCTGGTTTTTACTTGATTACCCTCTATGCCAGTAATGAAACCTGTGATGATTCATCTCAATTGATGTTAACCGTTGAAAGTAGCAATGGTGTCAACGATACTGCTGACATTCAGCAAATCAACGCTCGTTTAAGCAACGGAATGCTCGAGATCAAGCTTGATACAGAAGTACAAGGAAGCAACTTTGAACTTAGAAACATCGCTGGTCAGCTCATATTAAATGACAATATGGAAGCAGCAGTGTATAGCGAAGCAGTGGCCATCAGCTCAGGAATTTACCTTTTAAGGGTGAATCTTGGAGACCAATGGTTTGTTCAACGCTTATTTGCTGAGTAAGAATTTATAGCAAACATGATTTTATTGATGGGGAGGCTGAATAGGCCTCCCTTTCTTTTTAAAAAAACGCACGAACTGGATTAGAACAAGAGTTTGATTCAAATTCCGAAGAGCAAAGTGAAGAGCTCTATCAGAATTTTAAAAACTTGCTTGTAATACCTAGAAAGATTCCAAGGTTTAAAACATTGGATTTACTTACTTTTGCAACTCAATATCATTCAACTATGAAATTCGGAGTAATTACTTTCCCAGGTTCCAATTGTGATCAAGACATGGTTTATACATTGCGCGACATTCTCGGCATGCAAGTAGAAGAACTGTGGCATAAAGACAAAGACCTCAAAGGAGTAGATTTTGTGGTCGTTCCTGGAGGTTTCTCTTATGGAGATTACTTGAGATCAGGTGCAATTGCTCGTTTTTCACCAATCATGTCTGAAGTTATTGAACACGCCAACAAAGGTGGATACGTTATGGGCATTTGCAACGGATTTCAGATCCTAACAGAAGCAGGCCTTTTACCGGGCGCCTTGTTGCATAATAACAGCAGAAAATTCATCTGCGATAACATTTACCTCACTCCTCAAAGCGGATCGGCCATTATTTCTTCTAATCTTGATTCTCAAAAAGCATATAAAATTCCAATCGCTCATGGTGAAGGAAATTATTTCGCTGATGCAGAAACCCTCAAGCGTTTGAACGATAAGGACCAGATTATTTTCCGTTACTGCGACGCCGAAGGTCATATCACCGAGGAATCAAATCCTAACGGAAGCGCCGAAAACATTGCTGGTGTATGCAATGCCGCCAAAAATGTTTTTGGGATGATGCCTCACCCAGAAAGAGCTTCAGACTTCGAACTTGGGAATACCGATGGAAGAGAAATCTTTGAAGCAATGCTCTCTTTGACCAACGCTTAAGGGCAATTTTACTGAGTTTACCTCTTCTTTTACAGCAGATATTTCTTCGCTGTACAGAACATCTTTTTTTTACTTTTGTTTGTGTAGAGTAAGATGGGAGTTAATTCTCCGTTATTTCAATCAACATGAGCAAATTCCAAGCAGGTCCGATGTTGGACCAAATCAAGTTCCCAGCAGACCTGAGAACAAAGTTCACAGAAGAGGACCTACCTCAAATCTGCGACGAACTGCGTCAGTACATCGTAGACGTGGTATCGGAAAAGGGCGGGCACTTTGGCGCGAGTTTAGGTGTGGTTGAAATGACCGTAGCCCTTCACTACATCTTTGATACACCCTTCGATCAGTTGGTTTGGGATGTTGGACACCAAGCTTACGGTCACAAAATTCTTACTGGTAGAAGAGATAACTTCCATACCAATAGAATCATCAACGGACTAAGTGGTTTTCCGAAGCGTTCAGAATCTGAATACGACACTTTCGGTGTTGGCCATAGCTCTACTTCTATTTCAGCTGCCTTGGGAATGGCCGTTGCGAGTCGCTTGAAGAAAGAAGACCGTCAGCACATCGCCGTTATTGGTGATGGAGCCATGACTGCCGGATTGGCCTTCGAAGGCTTAAACCACGGCGGCGTGGAAGACACCAACATGATTGTTATCCTCAACGATAACTGCATGTCTATTGACCCTAACGTTGGTGCACTCAAGGAATACTTAACAGACATTACCACCTCGCACACTTACAACAAAGTGAAAGACGAGGTTTGGAACCTCCTCGGGAAAATAAGCAAGTTTGGTCCGAATGCTCAAGCCATCGCTCAAAAAGTAGAAAACGGGGTTAAAGCAGCGCTCTTAAAACAAAGTAATTTGTTTGAGTCGCTCAACTTCCGCTACTTCGGTCCTATTGACGGACATGATGTACAATACATGGCGAAAGTGTTGGCCGATTTGAAAGACATCCCTGGTCCGAAATTATTGCACTGCGTTACCATGAAAGGTAAAGGCTATGCACCGGCAGAAGCTGGATCTCCAACCCAATGGCATGCACCGGGCTTGTTTAATAAAGAAACGGGGGAGATCATTAAGGTTACACCAAAAAGCCCTACCCCTCCTAAATATCAGGATGTATTTGGACACACCATTATTGAATTGGCTGAAAAGAACGAGAAAATCGTTGGTGTTACACCAGCCATGCCTACGGGTTGTTCTTTGAAGTTCATGATGGATGCCATGCCCGATCGTGCTTTTGACGTGGGAATTGCAGAACAACATGCCGTTACCTTCTCTGCAGGGATGGCCACACAAGGACTTGTCCCTTTCTGTAACATCTACTCCTCGTTTATGCAGCGCGCCTATGACCAGGTGGTTCATGATGTTGCTTTACAGAAATTACAGGTTGTGTTTTGCTTAGACCGCGCTGGTTTGGCCGGAGCAGATGGACCTACTCACCACGGAGCTTTTGACGTTGCTTACATGCGCTGCATCCCTCACCTCATCGTTTCGGCACCAATGAACGAAGCCGAATTGCGCAACCTCATGTACTCTTCACAAGCAGAAGATAACGGAGCTTGGGTAATTAGATACCCAAGAGGAAATGGTGTGATGACCGAGTGGAAAACACCCATGAAATACATCAAACCTGGAACAGGAAAGAAAATCAAGACTGGGGAAGACGTAGCCATACTTTCTTTCGGACACGTTGGTAACAAAGCCATCGAAGCTTGTGAAACGCTCGAAAAAGAAGGTATTTCTATGGCGCATTACGACCTTCGTTTTGCAAAGCCTTTGGACGAAATCATGCTCCACGAGGTATTTAGCAAGTTCAAGCATGTCATCACCATTGAAGACGGTTGTTTGCAAGGCGGTATTGGTTCTGCTGTACTCGAGTTTATGGTGGATAATGGTTATACCGCGCAGGTTCAGCGCTTGGGCATTGCCGATGAATTCATCGAACACGGAACTCAAGAAGAACTTTACACGCAGTGCGGATATAATACTGAAGACATTTTGAACACTGCACGCAAGATGCTCGCTGAAAAACAGAAGATGGTAGGGTGATGGAAGAAATCGTTAACAAAGTTGCAAAAAGTGGTTTAATCACATTGGATCTTTCGACTTGGTTAGCCGATGAATCTTTCATAGAAATCGACCTCGCTCCTCTCCTTTGGCAAGGCCTTGTGCTTCGTGAAGACGAGTTTAGAGATTGGATTAAAAACCACGACTGGGCAAGCTATCAAAATAAGCATGTGGCTGTTTTTTGTAGCACTGATGCCATTGTTCCGCTTTGGGCATACATGCTTGTGAGCAGTGCCTTGGTTGGAATAGCAAAAACATGCATCAATACCTCTAGTGCAGAACTTCGTAATATGGTGTTTGCCGAAAAAATCTCCGCTTTCGATTTGGAAAGCATTCGCGATTGCCGAATTGTGATCAAAGGATGCAATGAAGGCAAAGTTCCTGATTTCGCTTATGGCCTGCTCGTGAGTAAAATTCAAGCTGTGGTGAAATCACTGATGTTTGGCGAGCCTTGCTCAACAGTGCCGGTTTATAAAAAGAAAAAGTAAGCGCTTTTTCCTTGTTCATTCGGCCAAAAGTACTACTTCAGAAGCTCTTCTATTTTGGTGAAAAAGTGAATTCACCTTCGCCCAAAAAACTCTAAAGCGATTCCGTAACTTGCCATCTCAATCGTCACCCATGAGATCACAAGAACACGACAAAAAGCTATTCCTACTTGATGCTTACGCGCTTATTTTTCGCGCTTATTACGCCTTCATCAGAACGCCAAGAATTAACTCGAAAGGGCTGAATACATCGGCAATGTTTGGTTTTACCAACGTGCTGATGGACGTCATCAACAATGAAAAGCCTGCCTATTTAGCCGTGGTTTTTGACCCTCCTGGTGGGAACTTTCGAAACGTAGAGTATGCGGAATACAAAGCCAACAGGGATGAGACGCCTGAAGATATCAAGCTATCGGTTCCATTGATTTTTCAGATCTTAAAAGGTTTTGGTGTGCCCATCATCATGAAAGAAGGTTATGAGGCCGATGATGTGATTGGCCACATTGCGAAAATTGCTGAAAAAGAAGGCTTTCTCACTTATATGATGACCCCTGATAAGGACTATGCTCAACTCGTTTCGGAGAACATTTTTATGTTTCGTCCGGGCAGAAGCGGAAAGCCGCCAGAAATTTGGGGTATCCCTGAAGTGAAGGAGCGCTTTGAAGTGGAAGACCCCATGCAGGTAATTGATATTCTCGGATTGCAGGGTGATGCCGTGGACAACATCCCTGGGATTCCTGGAATTGGTGAGAAAACCGCCAAAAAACTCATCGCCAAATATGGAAGTGTTGAGAACCTTATTGCGCATTCGCACGAGCTGAAAGGCAAGCAGAAAGAGAACGTTGAAAACTTCGCTGAGCAAGGACTCCTTTCGAAAAAACTCGCTACGATTGTGACCGATATCGATTATAAGCCTGACTTTGAAGACATGGTGATGAGTCCGATTGACAAAGACCTCTTGAGAGAAGTATTTGCCGAATTGGAGTTTCGCACCTTGAGCAAGCGTATTCTTGGGGAGGACTTAACAGTACCTGCCGAAGGAGAACAATTTTCGCTTTTTGGTGATGGAGATGAAGAAAGCAATACAGAAGAAGCGCCTGCAGCACCAAGCGAATTCAAAACCATTGAAAACACACCTCACGAATACATTTTTTGCAACAGCGATGAACTCATAGAGCAGCTCATAGAGCGCTTATCAAAAGCCAAAGAGTATTGTTTCGATACCGAAACCAGCGAGTTGGAAGCCATGGACGCCAAGCTTGTTGGGATGTCGTTTTCCATTGAAAAAGCCAATGCTTATTACGTGCCCCTGATGGAAAAACAAGCAGCAATCATGGCCCGTTTTGCTCCCGTATTTATGGATGAAAGCAAAGTGATGATTGGTCAGAACTTGAAATACGACCTCAAGGTACTTGCTCGAAATGGTTATGAGGTAAAAAATGAATTGTACGACACCATGTTGGCGCACTACTTGCTCCATCCCGACTCAAAGCACGGAATGGATTTCTTGGCCGAAACCTACCTTCATTACAAGCCCATAAGCATTGAAAGCTTGATTGGTAAAAAAGGCAAGAACCAGCAAAGCATGGCTGATCTCGACCCGCAATCGATTTCAGATTATGCCGCGGAGGATGCCGACATTACCTTTCAATTGAAGCAGCTTTTCGCCAAAGAAACCGCTGCAGAACCTACCCACAAATTGCTTCATGAGATTGAGCTACCGCTGCTAAGAGTACTTTGCGATATCGAACAGGAAGGCGTTAATCTGGATGTTGACACCTTGAAAAGCTATTCTGTGGAGTTGGGCGAAAAGGTAGATGTACTCGAGAAAGAAATTCAAGATTTGGCTGGAGAAACATTCAATGTGGATTCGCCCAAACAACTGGGGCCAATTCTCTTTGAAAAACTCGCCATATCGAGCAAGGCTAAAAAAACCAAAACCGGTCAGTATTCTACAGGTGAAGACGTTTTGAGCAAGCACTTGAACGACCATGAGATTGTTCCTAAAATCCTTCAGTACCGTCAGCTCAAGAAGCTCAAATCAACCTACGTAGATCCGCTACCTAGTTTGGTGAATGTGAGCACAGGCAGGTTGCACACCAACTACATGCAAACCGTTGCGGCAACGGGTAGATTGAGTTCAAACAATCCCAATTTGCAGAACATCCCAATTCGCAGTGCTGAGGGAAGAGAAATCAGAAAAGCCTTTATTCCACGAGATGAAAACCACATCATTCTCGCTGCCGATTATTCTCAAGTAGAGCTTCGGATCATTGCGGCTTTGAGTAAAGACGAAGGCATGTGTCAGGCCTTTATTGAAGGAAAAGACATTCATGCCGCTACCGCTTCGAAAGTTTTTGGTGTAGCCTTAGAGGATGTTGACCGTGAAATGCGTTCAAAGGCCAAGGCCGTTAATTTCGGAATCATCTATGGTCAGGGCGCGTTTGGTTTGGCTCAGAACCTGAACATTTCGAGACGAGAATCAAAAGAAATTATTGATCAGTACTACAAGGAGTTTGCCCGCTTGAAGGCTTATCAGCAAGAAAACATCGACTTCGCCAAAAAACACGGTTATGTAGAAACCATCATGGGAAGAAGACGCTATTTGAAAGACATCAACTCAAGTAATGCTGTAGTAAGAGGTTTTGCTGAAAGGAACGCCATTAATGCGCCAATTCAAGGTTCAGCTGCCGATGTGATTAAAGTGGCTATGGTGAATTTGCATCGAATTTTTAAGGCTGAAAATTTCAAATCAAAGATGATGATGCAGGTGCATGATGAATTGGTTTTTGATGCGCACAAGGATGAAATCGACATTATTTCGCCCATCATTAAGAAAGAAATGGAAGGCGCTGTGAAACTTATTGTGCCCTTGTCCGTAGAAATTGACCAAGGTCTTAATTGGCTGGAGGCACATTGATTGTAGGAAATATCTGACCTATAAATGGGTGCTACTTGCTGACAAGGCTCCGAGTTGGGCGTTTATCTTTGTTTTTGATGAACAGCTTGACTTTAAAAACTTTTATGAAATAAACCTGTAGCTCAAAATGAGCTGCGTACTTTAACCTAGCCATAGTGCACAATCATGAACACTAAAAGAAGTAATATGATCACCAAGAAATTGATCCACCTATCCTTGATTCTTGCTGCATCTGGAAGCGTCTTTTTAAGCTCCTGCGGGGAAAGCGGCAGCGGACACGAAGAAGATCCTTCGCCAGAAATCTCAGTAAACGATCAAGACGCACAGGAAAACCCTGAGCGAAGAGAAGCTGTAAAGCAGATTTTCTATACCATTCCATCTCCCATGGAAATGGCTGCGCTGATTCGAAAATCGGGCGCAGATTTTGACAGCAGTATCTTAAATCCAACCGAAAAGTCGGAAGAGTACACCTCTGTTACAAAGCAAGCCTTAAACCTTGGCGTTTACGGTGCTGATTTGAGTTACGCCAGCATGTTTGACCAGCAGCAGCAAAGCATTTTGTACTTGTCTGCAGCACGCAGTTTGGCCAAAAAGCTCAATGTTGAAGATGCTATTGATAACAACATTATCGAACGTGTAAATGAAAACCGCAACAACCGCGATTCACTATTAACCATCGTAAGTGATGCTTACTGGTCTTTGAACGGTTATTTGAAAGAAGGCGATAGAGAAGAGGTATCTGCTCTGGTTATTGTTGGTGGATGGGTTGAAGGACTCTACCTTGCTACAAGCCATGTAACAGCAGACAATCAAGCCCTAAGCGATCGAATTGCAGAGCAAAAATATTCTTTGAAAGACCTTCTTGCTCTTGTAAGCAGTTATGAAGGAGCAGAAGAGCTCGCTGGAGTTAAGCAAGACCTCATTGAGATTCAAGCGCTTTTTGATCAGGTTGAAATAAATAAGTCAAAAACTGAAACTTCTAAAGACGAGAATGGTACAATGGTTATAGGTGGCGCGTCTACCACAACCGTATCGGATGCTACAATGGAGAGCATTAAAGCCAAAATCCAAGAAGTACGCAATCAATACATCCAGTAAAAAGAACAGAACGATGAAGTATTTAAAATTTATCCTCCCTATTCTCGTCATGTTGCCATTGGCTGCGTTCAGTCAGTGCAGAAGCTTCACAAAGAAGAAGTGCCTGCCTCAGCTTGAGGGTTACATTCAGAACGACAACTTCAACAGTGCCGTTCTTATTCCTGGCGATGAAGCAGAATTACTCCTCACATTTTATGCCGATAAAGAATACCGACTTTTGGTATGCGGACACCCCGTATTGGGCGATTTAGAATTTGAAATTCTCGATACTGATGAGGAGCTGATTTACAGCAACAAAGACAACACAGAGAACAAAAGCTTTTTCGATTTCAAAGTAGCTACCACACAACAACTCATTGTTAGAATCAGGGTTCCTGAGTCAGAAACAACAGGAGCACTTATCCACGAAGGATGTGTATCTGTGATGGTGGGCTCTAAGGAGAGCTAGAACATATTTATTGATGATTGAAAAGCCGTTTCTCTTCTTGGAGAGGCGGCTTTTTTTGTTTGATTACGCTTGTTTTGAAGTAATTCAGAATGTGTACATTTCGCTCCATCTTACCAACCAAAACAACTCACATGCGGGCTTTGCTCGCTTGGGGTACTACGCTAATATTTCAGCCACGATGCCCATTGCTCGAACTTGGGGGATCAACCTTATGGCCAGTTTACACTCGAATTCCTTGAATCGTGGCGACTTTCAAAATTCCTTTTTCTTGGGTCAAGTATTAGACAGCAAATTTAGTTCAGTAAGTGGCGCTTATACCAGCATTAGTTTGATGCCTGGTGTTTCCTTTCAAAGCAATTTAGAGCGCTTGAGTGTTCGTTTTGGGGTAAATTTAGGACTGAACACATTGAAAGCACCAGAATACAATTACTCTTGGGTGACCCCGGGAACTTTTCTTACTACGCGGTATGAATTCCGACCAAAAAGTTCGCTTGGTTTCTCGAGCATGGTGAGTGCAAAGTTCCTTTATCCGCTTGGGTCTGGTCATTTGAGTTTTAATGTAAACACGCTCATTAGGAACAACACCATTACTTACAATATTAAAGAAATCATTGGTACAGAAGCTTTTTCGAATACCCTTGAAAGCTCTGGCACTGATGACATGACGGCCATTATTTTAGGGCTTGGTTTGGGCTATGTTCTGCATTTTTAATCTTGCTTACAGGGATATAACAGATCACAAGCCCCTCATTGGCACTGCATAAAACAAAGAAACCCGCTCAATGGCGGGTTTCTTCTTCTTGTATCTTTCGTAGCAATCTTAGCTATTCAAAAATCAATCGTTTGCTCACGCGCTTCCCGTCCAATTCCATCACCACAAAGTAAAGGCCTGTAGACAATCCTTGCGCATCGATGTTCCATTGGTAAGAGCCGCTGGGCAGCGCGTTGTTGTAAACTTCAAGTATGCTTCTTCCTGTGGCGTCGGTAAGGTAAATTACAGCCTCGTCTACCGGACTCTGGTTTTCAAACTTCAGGGTGGTGTTTCCTTGACTTGGATTGGGGTAAAGCAGTACACTGTTTGACAAGGATTCGAAATCGTTTACATCTACCGTATTAACATAGATATTAATATCATCCAAGAAGAAATTATTCCCTCCCTTTCCTTGGAAATAGAACTTAAAGCGAAGGTTGTCTGTCAAGATCTCCGGATCGTCAAAAAAGATGGTATTTGTTTCCCACTGACTTGCAGTAGGCACAAAGTTGCCGTTGGTAGGATTGGCTGTTGGTAAATCACTGAAGCCCCTGTGTTGCTTTCTCAAAGTCCACGTTTGTCCGCAATCAGAAGAAAAGTAAATTCTAAAACGGTCATCTGTTTCATTGAATTTACTGGCATATGCCCATGAATATTCAAGAGCTACTACAGAAGCTGCAGCACCGTTGAAAGTTCGTGTAACTACTTCATCAACACTATCATCAATATCGTTGTTTCTATTATCCAATCTTAAAGATCTTGTTCCTGTTTTTGCTGCTAACGTGCTTACTTCAAAGGTCACATCATCACCCAAATTATTCAGGAAATAAAGGTCTTCACTCAATCCGCTTTCAAAACCTTCCACATAAGGGAACTCATTCTCTGCTTGGTCGAGCACCAAGATGAATTCTTCTTTTGTTTCTTCAACCGTGTCGATACCGTTTCCTGTATTCAATGTGATGGTATAAGCTCCTGGCTCATTAAAAACATGCACAGGGTTTTGATAGGTTTCAGCATCATCACCACTAATGGTTGTGCCGTCGCCCAGGTTCCATGTCCACGAATTATTGCCGTTAAACGATTGATCAATAAACTGTACCTCTTCGCCCACACAAACCACTCTTCTATTTACATCGAAATCTGCCGCACAGAGTACGGGCTCTTCTTCCAACACACCAGTTGCTGCAAGGTTTTGTGTTGTCCAGAGCTCATTTCTATCTGCAACACCACTGAAAGCTGCAGCCCTCATTCGGGTGCGCTGCCCTTGGGTAAACATTCTTGAGCAATAGGAGTAATCCATGTAGTTCTGTACATTATCTAAAGATCCGCAAGACTCCCCATCGAGATTACAAGTGGTCCAACCTACGGTGAGTGGTGTATCATCAACTCCGTCATCATCAAAGCAGTTGCTTTCGATTGCGGGTTCATTTGTACCACCCCAAGGATGGCGAAGGTTGAGCCAATGGCCTACCTCATGGGTTAGTGTTCTAGAACGTGTAACAGAGCTTGTACCAATAGAACCTGTGTAACTGTGGAGCAAAACAATACCATCTTGATCTGCCAACCATCCGTTGTTTACCGAACCTGGTAAGTAAGTATATCCAGCGGCTCCTCCTGCGTCTTTACAAACCCATACATTCATATACATGTCTCGAGGCCAGAAAATGAGATCTTTCATTCCAGACCCTCCTTCGTTGGTAAGCGGACTAAAAATTCGATTAATCCCCTTTGTGCAGTTCCCTTCAGGATCTCTTTGAGCCAGTCTAAATTCAATTTGAATGTCTGAAATAAGGTCAACAAACTCATCTACCACTTGCAGCGTATCTGGGTTTTGTTTTCTGAAATCGCGGTTCAAGATGCGCATGCAATCGTACACTTGCTCGTCTGAAATGTTTTCTGAACCACCTTCATGAATGATGTGAAACACAATAGGAATAATGAGCACCTGATCTCCCCCACCACGTTCAGCAGCGAAAAGCGCCGTTTCATCTTCTAGACGTTGATGAGCATCATCAGCATCTCTTTTCAAATCTGGGAAGTGCTTAAACAGCTTCTCCGTTTGCTCTGTTTGTCCACAAAACTTAACATCTTGTGCCTGGATATTTATAAGGGTGAATAGGGCCACCACCACAGTCAGGAATCTTCTCATCTTTCTCATTCAGGTTCTTCGAGCCGTGAAAATAGCTCACAAATGTTACAATTTTATCTCAAACTACCCTAAATCGTGGGATGCTAAAGTCTTGAGATTAACTCATCTACTTCTTGGAGTGTCTTTGTATAAACACATTAGAAGTGAAACAATGAATGTGGATTGATGTTTAAATTGATGCACTTATGATTTCTCCTTCCTATCTTGTTCTCATGAAAATTCCTCATAGATCCCCGCTCTTTTTGACTTTATTTTTGGGTCTTTTTTGCTTCGCGAAGGTAGGCAACGCTCAGTTTTCTAAAGGCGTGCGCTTGCTTTCTGTTTGGGATAGCGAAGTACCTGTGCTCAATGGAAGCATGGCCAAATACAATGATGTTTGGGCATTTGAGTGGGAAGGTGAAGAATACGCTGTTATTGGGAGTACCATTGGAACACACATTATTCATCTCAAGGCCAACAACGCCAACGAAGAAGTAGGCTACATTCAAGGGGGAGCGAGCGGAAATTGGATTGTTCATCGCGATTTCGACTTTCATAAAGGCTTCTTGTACAGTGTTTGCGATCAAGAACCGAGTTGGCTTCAGGTGATTGATTGTAGGAACCTTCCACACAGCGTTGAACTCATTCAAAACGAAACACATTACTTCACCACCGCTCACAACCTGTTTTGCGACCAAGCTACAGGTAAACTGTATGCCAGCGGTTCTTCTGGGCATGCGATGTCTGTTCTTGATGTGGGTACGAACCCTTCTCAGCCTGCATTGCTGGCTCATTTCGACTTGGTGAATTATGTGCACGATTGTTATGTGCAGAACGACACCGCTTACCTGCACGCCGCTCAGCAGGGCTTCTACATATTTGATTTTTCAGATCCTGTGAATCCTCAAGCCTTAGGTTCTTTGGAGGATTACCCTGAAAAAGGCTACAATCATTCTGGCTGGCTGAGTGAAGACGGTAATCATTACATTTTCACTGATGAAACCCCTGGGATGAGGATGAAAATGTGTGATGTTTCTGACTTTTCAGACATTCAAATTACCGACTTATTTTGGAGTTACAGCGAGCCGCAAACCATGGTGCATAATGTAATGATCAAAGGAAACTTGGCCTATGTTTCTCATTATTTTGACGGTTTAGAGATTTACGACATTAGCGATCCTTCAGATGTTCAGCGGGTAGCTTGGTATGATACTTTTAGAGAAGATCATGTTTCTGGCAGAGGTGCTTGGGGCATTCATGCGCTTTTGCCCTCGGGTAAAATTTTGGTTTCTGACCGTCAGACCGGGCTTTATGTTTTTAAGTTGGAAGAAGGCTACCGTTATCCTAGACAGCCTTCCATTAACATCGCTGGAAACCCTGGAAATGGAGCTGTGGTGGTGAGCTTGGCCGAATTTGACTACCGCAAGGTGAGCTATGAAGTCATTGATGCTCGGGGAAGACGAGTTGCTTCACAAGAAGGATTGCCTTTGGAGAGCAAGCACATCGATATCGACCTGAGCAGTGCAGCGGAAGGGATGTATTTCATCAATGTGTTTATTGATGGGATCCTTCATCAAGGAAGGTATTGTTTGGTGCCTTAGGTCCTTCTTAGGCCGAAGGTATAGTGGCCTTGTTCAGGAATTTCAGCGGAGGGATCCAGGTATTGGAATTACTTTTCTTTGGCAAACAAAAAAAGCTCACCAAAAACGGTGAGCTTTCAATAAGCTAATGGTTTACTCCATCTAACGAAGCAGACTTACCGTTCCCACTTGCGTCACTTCTTCGCCTGTTTCAATTGAAATGACTTGCACTTCCCAATGGTAAACGTCGTTTTGGGCATAATACTCCCCGCGCTCGTTATTACCCGTCCATGCTTCATTTGGGTCTGTTGTAGAGAACATGATGTTCCCCCATCGGTCCCAAACCCTGAACAAGTATTGATCTGGGAATACACCAGAAATTACAGGCTTAAATACTTCGTTTACTCCATCTCCATCAGGAGTGAAAGCATTAGGAACGTACAAAAGCAATTGACTTTGAAGTGTAATTACTTGGCAAATTTCATTCGTACAGCCGAATGGACTTTCGGCCAGCAAACAAACCTCTGCAAAGGCAAAATCGTTTGGTTCTATAACAAATGAAGGATTGTCTTGCAGACTCACTTGTCCATTGCCCAAAGTCCACTCAAAAAGCGTTGCGCCTTCACTTGTATTGAACAGCTGCACTTCATTTTCAAGGGTGGTTACAGGGTCTGGTGTCCATGTAAAATCTGCTACCGGGTAATCATAAACCTCAATTGGAAGGTCGATTTCAGCGCTTGCTGTACATCCATTGGCTGAAGTCACTGTCAAGGAAGGAATATATGTTCCTGGCTCGGAAAACGTGTATTCTATATCACCGCAGATGGGCTGCAGGTTTCCGTCTTGGAAATCCCACAGACAGTTCTCCGTGAGGTTAGGGTCTGTATTGTTGGTGAGTGTTACTGTTAATGGATAACAGCCTCCATATAGGTCAGAACTAAAACTCACCTCTGGCGTTAGATAAACTGTTACAAGAACAGAAGCGCTGGCTTCTGCGCTACAACCGTCGTTTGTAAATACAGTGTATTCTGTGGTAACTTCTGGGCAAACAGTGGTATTTGGGGTAAAGGCGATAGTGTCTGCTGGACTCCCGTCAATTGCCACCCACAATGAACTCAAAACACCATTTCCTCCAGTGGCTATGGATGTTAAGTCAACACATTCTCCTTCACATATCTCAATTACTGGATCTGGTCCCGCTTGAACATCAATAGGCGATAAGAAATCGGCGTTAATACTCAATGTATCTGTGCTACACGCAAAGCCGTCGAGCGCATATACATAATAGGTCGCAGCATTTTGAAGTTGAGTAACGTAAGGGTTATCATTTGACTCAAAACCGGCAGGAGGCAAGTCGTTACTCCAATAATAAGTTAGGTTGCCGTCTCCTCCCTGCGCATTGGCAGAGAAGTTGATGTCTTGGTTGATGCAAATAATGAGCTCATCATTTGGAACTGTGATCGACATTTGAGCAGAGAGTGCTGTAAAACTTACTGTAGTATCTGCAACACAACCTGCGGCATCTACAACATTAAGATCATAGCTTCCTGCAGGAAGTCCGCCAAAAATACCAGAGCCATTTGTAAGTTCCGGACTGATTAGGTTATACTCTAAAGCCGTTCCTTCAATAACTTCAATCAAGCCAGTACTTTCACCAAAACAGGTAGGTGGTGTAATGTTCACCTCGTCAATAAAAAAATCAGGGAGCTCATTAATGGTAATTAGTCCGTTTAAAGTGCAATTCAAACTATCAATCAAAGTGTAGTCGTAGTTTCCTGCACACAAATCTGTTAAACTTAAATCATCTGGCACAGCTGGCAGCCAGTCTACAGTTACCGTTCCCCAACCACCGCTTGGCTCGAGGAGAATTTCTCCATCACAAACATTGAAGCACAGGTCTGTTGAGAAGGTTTCAACTACCGTCAATTCTTCAGGTACAAACACGAGCACTGTATCGTTTGCAGAGCAGTTGAGCGCATCAGTTACCGTAAGCACAAATTCTGCGTCGGCAAGCGGAGTGATGCTTGGGTTTTGAAGCACTTCCTCTCCTGCCGTAATCCATGGACTTGCTTGCCACAGATACTGAACTCCCCCATTTCCTTGAAGGTTAATGCTTTCGCCGTAACAGATCAACTCATCTGCGCCTGCATTGGCCAAAGGCAATGGATGTATGGTTACATCCACCTCATCACTAGCAGAACAAAAACCTTCAATAACCGTCATGGTAATGGTTTGGATCACATCTGCTCCAGTATTATTCGCACTCATGAAACTTGGTTGTGCGATAGCGGTATCGTCCAAATCAGTTCCGGGTGCCCACTCATATTCATACCCAGGGATCTGCGCTGTTCCGAGTAAAATCGACTCTCCTGAGCAGATTTCAAGGTCTAAGCCGGCGTCGGCAATTGGTAAAGCTGTTTCTTGAATTGTTACTGTCTCGCTGAGTGTTGCAACACAACCATTATCGTCTGTTAGCTGAACAATTTCCATTACTTCAGCCTGATTGGTGTTATACGTCCAAGTGAGCATAGGGCTCACCTCATTGAAAGGAGCTCCATCAATTTCATAATTAATGACAAAAGGAACAGCTCCTGTGAGTGCTGCTTCGAGTACAACGGTTTCCCCAGCGCAAATCGTAGAATCATTGAACGTCCAAGTGGCCGTGGGCAATAGGTTTTCGACAACAATCACAGCGCCTCCATCGAGCGGATTTGAACAGCCGTTGGCGTCAGTAATCTCATTTATGAAGTAGGTACCAGGAGCATTCACATTATAAACTGCTGGCGAAGCTGCAATATTCACTGCATCATCAAGCAAATTTCCAGAACCATCGTCGTACGTGATGATCACATCCCAATTTGCCGTGCCGTTCAAGTCTAGATCTAAATCTAAGTTGCCTCCTTCACAGAATTCACCTGCGCCGCTGAGCGTTCCTGAAGGAAGTGGATTCACCACTACCACAGCAGCTCCGTTAGTGCCTCCAGAACAAACACCTGAAGTAACTGAAAGTGCGGTGTACGTTCCTTCCGTTCCTGTGTTTAGCGTGAATTGGTTGTTCAAGGCATTAATCGGAAAGCCTGTTCCCGGTTCACCATCAATCTGATAGAGCAGCGCGAAAGGTGCTGTTCCTGTAAAATCAAACACAACATCAACTGTTTCGCCTTCGCAGATTGTTCCACCGCCACTAACAGTTACACTAGGATTTTCAAAAACGGTAAAAGGAGTACCTACCGAAACCGAAACGCCACCACCAGCGAAATCAACATTTCCAGCGCCGTCGTTATCTCCAACCACCGAAGAAACATAGTAGGTTTGACCGTAGTTTAGAGTTGCCACAAAATCTAAATCAGCAGAAATATCCCAACTCGGGGTGTTGCTCACATAATAAATCACCCCAAGGGTATTGCTCGAGCTGCTATGGATAATGAAATTTTGAACATCGTTGGGGTCGAGAATGGCGTCGTTGTTAAAAATAGGTTCTAAAAGATCGCCAGCACACAATTCCAAAGCTGTAATGTCCATCGTTCCAGCATCGGTTAAGATTGGACAAACAAAAGGGTCCATGGTATAGCTTTGCGGATCACAATTGTTCCCATCATCAAGAACCCAAGTATTGCTAGAATTCGGGTCTAATGGCTCACTTAAAAACTCCCATGTGCCGCCGTTATCAGTTAATGTCCCCGGTAAATCCACACTGTAGCTCAGAGGATCTCCGTTCAAAATAGTAAACGAAAGCTGGTAAGCATCGCCCAAACTCGTGCAAATGGTGTCCACTACACCAAAGGATGGAGCCTGGTTAACATCTATACTAATGCACTCATTTAGCAATGTTGTACAGGCTGGATTGGGCGCATAATCGATGGTAACACTTTCCAAACATACAGTACTGCTTTGAGTAATAGCTGGCGAAAAGGTTCCTCCATCACTCAGTGTTGCTGTTCCAGAAATACCATCAGCTGCGGCCGACCATTGAATATCGAAGACAATCGGATTTAAAGGATCTCCTTGAAAAGTAACCTCGGGAAGATCTCCTTCGCATATTTCCGCTGGTCCGCTCAAAGTACCAAAATCAGGAAGCGGATTCATCGTCACACTCACCACTTCATTGAGCGCATTGATACAGGCACTCGATTGGTCAAACACCGATAGCAAGTTAACATCGAAAGAACTGCTTATTGCACCTAAATCCCAGGTGTACGGACTGGCATTCACTATCAAAGGACTCGCTTGACCAGCAAAATCATGAGCTACTTCCCATGGACCAGTTCCCGTTAGCGTAAGGTTCAACTCAAGCACATCACCTTCACAAATGGATACCGTACCGCTGCCGTCAAGTG
>JAQWFN010000047.1 GCA_029238785.1 Flavobacteriales bacterium
TGCTATCTGCCACTGGAGAACCTATGGCTCTTACCCAAACAGGGTTTCCTTGGAGGGTGACCAGGCGCAACTCAACATCATAATCGCTCAATGTAGCTACGGAATGAGCAAAAACCTCTTTGATTTTATCTCTAGACCAGCCCTCTTCATAAAAATTTATTCCATTTTCAATCGTGGGTGCATAATCTTTCTCAACGCCATGGATTCGTCTCGTTTCTTGGCTCCAAGTCATTTTACTATTCGTGAAATCAATCTCCCAAAACCCAATTTTAGCTGCTGCATTGCAACTTTCCAGCTGAACTTCTTTCTTTTTGAGTGAAGTAATATCAGTATGTGCGCCCAACATGCGAGTAGGTTTACCAGCATCATCCCGAATGATCATTCCTCTGCAACGAATCCAAACGATATGACCTTGAAAATGCTTGTAGCGCAAGACAAGGTCATAAGGGATTTCAGGCTGCTCTCTATGCTGAAGAAACCGTTCAGTGGCTAAATCCAAATCATCTTCATGAATGATGTTTTTCCAAGCAGCTGCTTTATGAGGCATTTTAGCCGGATCATATCCTAAGGTGGTCCAGAACTTTGGGTTCATCCACTCATCTTCTCCGTTTTCCAAATCCCAATACCACAAGCCATCCAAAGCTGAATTTTGGATAAAATCAAAGATCCTGTGATCATTTTGAATAAGTGAATAAAGTTCTTCCTTGAGGTAAGACATGTGATCACATTTGTTAAGCGCGAGTTCGCAGCTGAAAACCTAAGCTAGAATACTTCGTAAGATAAGTTGTGATTGGCAAAGAAGAAAACAAATACCTAAAACTTCTTTTACTTCAGGCTTAATTTCATGGAATTAATGAGTTCACCCTAAGTGAATCACTTAGTGCGAGACGAGTTATTCACGTCCCTATTAGCAATTCCTTAACAGAATACACATCGAAATTACCGCTTCATTTGCCACTGCCTTTGCTTTGCTTCTTTAAGTACTTTCTCATGATTCCACCATGAATCTTATTTACATCAAACTCAATCATAAACGCCTTGTGATCAATATCTTCTACCACATTGATGAGCTTTCTTTGATCTATTCTATTGATCACTGTATGGATTATTTTAAAGTCCTCTCTCTTTCCTCAGTGCCCATATCCATTAGCCCCTTGGTAGGTAGTTAAGCCGGCTCCCATGGTATTTAGAATGGCCTTTTCTATTTCATCACTTTGGTCGGAAATAATTGTGAACCCAATAAAATCTTCGAAACCTTTCATAATGAAGTCGATCACCTTCGCAGTTACGATGTAGGTCAAAATCGAATACATCGCTACTTCAACCGAGAGCAGCACCGCGGTAACACTAAATAGAATAAGGTTAAAAATCAGGATGACATTGCCGATACTTACGCCAAAACGATCGTTAACATACACGCCAAGAACTTCCGACCCGTCCAAAACAGCACCATTTTTAATCGTAACTCCAATACCAGCACCTAAGAAAAGTCCACCGAAAATGGAGATGAGGAGTTTATCATCGGTAATCGGACTAAAGTTTTCGAAATGGATAATAATTGCTAGGGCAACAATTGCAATGATTGATTTAAGAACAATTCTCAAACTAAGGGTTCGCCAAGCAATGATGAGAAAGGGAATACTTATTCCAATGAGCAAATAAGAAATATCGAGTCCCGTCATTTCACTCACAAGAATGGCAATTCCTGTCACCCCTCCATCTAAGAAACCATTAGGCAACAAAAAAGCCTTGAGTCCTATGCTTGCTAGCAGAACTCCCAAGGCTATTTGGAATATTTCTGAAACATGGTGAAGTATTTTTTTCAATTCGGGTGCTTTCTTTCAAATATAGGCCGAAATTCACTCCCGAAATTCAGAATCATCGGCTTTCTGAAACTATGAAGTGGTTTTCGCTTTTTGGCATTAGTTGTCGCCGAGCATAATTGTCATGTACTTTAACTTTGAGCTGGTCACTTCCTTTAAATCCAAGGGATAGATCATTCAAATATGGCAGCTCGAAAGTATGCTGTTTAAAGCTTGCTAAAGAAAGGCCTGTGATATATCGCTTTCGAATCTCCTTTTTCAATTCGAGAAATTCATCCTGTGATTCAGCATCGAAATCTGCTGTTTGTTGAGCTTCTTGTTCTGCATGAAAAACCATACAAAGATGGCCTTGATGCAATGCGGTTCCGGCATACGGATGCACTAGCTCTGCCTTCCCCCAGCCTGCTCTTGATGCCAAAATCCGGAGCGATTTTTCACAAAAATTACTCATGTGCGCAAGATAAAGTGAGTCGTTCCAATCCTTCACATGATCAAGAACTTCTGGAACTTCTATATACAGCACGGTGCTGGCGTGGGCAAAGTTCTTGGCACGTTTTAAAAAGTCAAGAGGATGCTGAAAATGTTCCAAGGAGTGGACCATAGAAATTAAATCGTAAGTCACAGAAGACTCAAAATCCTGAAATTGAACTTCCTTGACGTCAAATCCATTTTGCTTCGCAATTACTGCGCGAGAGCTATCAGGTTCTACACCTGTGCTTGCGATTCCCAATTCCTCAAAAGCTTTAAATCCAGTTGCTGGACCACAGCCAACATCTAAGTAATTCTTAATTTCTGGAAAGCGTTTTTTCGAGAATTCTGCTATTGCTCGGTATCTTTCCAAGCGTTCTTTTTCAATTTCTTCGCTTAAAGGTGAAATCCCAGCATTCAATTGGCTTTGATGACGAATAGCAAATTGTGTGTTAAACCAATCTTCATTTGGTTTTAATGAACGATAAACGTGGGCGCAAGACTCACATATACTTGTTTCAAAAACCTTCAATCCTTTTATTTCTCAAGAGCTCACGCGTGATGTTGAATTAGAATCACAAGCTAAGCAATTGCCTCTGTATTCAAGGTTTTCTTGACGAATTGAAAATCGCAAAGAATCAAGAGAAATCATTTATTACATTGTTTGGTGTGAGTTTCATAACTCATTGTAGTTATGCGAAGACATAAAAGTCTTCCCTGAATTTATGCTTTGAAATACAAAAATAACTACCAACGACGCAAACAGAAAAAACCCAGAATCTCTAAAACACTAGAGTTTCTGGGCTTCATAAATGTTGTTTCTCTCTCGTTTAATTAAGATCTAAAATCAGCAACCTCATAATTACCATGAAAATTCTTCCTCGCCTCTACATTGGTAAAAAGCTGGTTCTTCATTGCCGCAATTAACTCTTCAACTGCTCCTTCTACACTATGATCGGCAGAAAAGCCCAATTGAGTTTTCACCTTTTCAAAAGATACTCTGTAATTTCTAGGATCAACTCCTCCCTCGTTATAAGCCACTTTTGCATCCGGTATGTGCTTCAAAATAGCCTCAACAATCATTCTCTTGGTGAAGTTGTTTTCATCGCTACCTACGTTAAAAACTTCACCGTGTATCTTCTCTTTAGGTGCTTCAAGTACGGTGCGTATTGCCTTTGAAATATCGGCAACATTGCAGTAAGGTCTCCAGGTATCTTGATCATAAACCAAAAGATCTTTGCCTGAAGCTACCTCTCTCGTAAATTCAGAAACGGTGAGGTCGAAGCGCATTCTCCTCGACACACCAAAAGCAGTAGAAATTCTTAAAATAGTAGGCGCAAAATCAACACGAGCTGCCTCAGACAAGATGAACTTCTCAAATTCAATCTTCGTTTCTGCGTAAAGCGATTGTGGATTTAACTCTGAGCTTTCATTGGCTAAACTGTCGTCTTTTCTCAAACCGTAATTACTGCAAGTAGAAGTGAAAACAAAATTGCTAATACCTTTGCCCTTCATGGTGTTGAAAAGGTTCTTTGGGTAATCAACATTCACCGCTTGAGTTAATTCAGGGTACTTTTTGCATATCGGATCACCAACCATGGCGGCAAGCAAAACAACATCGCTAATGCCTTCGAGTGACTTGTCGAGCGTTTCTTGATGTCCGAAATCACCATAAACAAACTCAAAACCTTCTCTTCCAACATAGGCACTGATTGAATCTCCGTTTTCATACATCAATCTATCAAGCACTCTTACAGCGTATCCTGTATTCAATAATTGCTCAATCAAAACAGAACCAATGTATCCGGCTCCCCCAATTATCAAGACATTTCGTTGCTTCATCTCCAATTTGTTCTTTGTTAAAATCTGTCAGTTCAATACCCATTCATGCAAAACATTGCTGCGCCTTGAATGAATAGCCCCAAAGATAAAAAGGTGAACGAACAATTAAGCATATTTTTTAGTTTGATGGTCGCATGAGTGAATGTGATCTAAATGGAGATTAATCATAATTAAACCTTATGCAAAAGATACCGAATTCAAATTATAAGAAATGAATTGGGATTTGCATCTTTGCCAATAAATAAAACCCACGATGAGAAAAATCACGATTGCTAAAGGAGATGGTATTGGTCCGGAAATTATGGACGCCACATTGCGCATTCTAAAAGCAGCCGGAGCTGAATTGGAATATGACGAAATTGAAGTTGGAGAAAAGGTGTACCTCTCTGGCAACACTTCAGGGATTAGCGACGAGGCTTGGAAAAGCATTCGCAGCAACAAAATCTTCTTGAAAGCGCCAATTACAACTCCTCAAGGTGGAGGTTATAAAAGTTTGAACGTGAGTACTCGTAAGTTTTTAGGCCTCTATGCCAACGTGAGACCTTGCCGAAGCTATCACCCTTTTGTTGAAACGAAACACCCGGTAATGGACATGGTGATTATTCGTGAAAACGAGGAAGATCTCTATGCTGGAATTGAGCACCAACAAACCGACGAAGTAGTGCAGTGCTTGAAACTCATCTCTCGTCCTGGTTGTGAGAAAATCATCCGTTACGCTTTCGAATATGCGAAGTCAAACAACCGTAAGAAGGTAACTTGCTTCTCGAAAGACAACATCATGAAGCAAACCGACGGCTTGTTCCACGAAGTTTTTGATGAGATTAAAAAAGAGTACCCAGAAATCGAAAACGAACACTGGATCGTAGATATAGGTGCAGCGAAAATTGCTGATACACCAGAAAAATTTGATGTTGTGGTGATGCAAAACCTTTATGGCGACATCATTTCAGACATCGCTGCTCAAATTACTGGTTCTGTTGGACTAGCTGGCTCTTCTAACATCGGACAAGAATGTGCTATGTTTGAAGCCATTCATGGTTCTGCACCAGACATCGCCGGACAGAACATCGCCAACCCTTCTGCCCTCATTCAAGGAGCTGTATTGATGTTGAACTTCATCGAGCAATTTAGCACGGCGGAGAAAATTCAAAATGCTTGGTTGAAAACGATTGAAGACGGTATTCACACGGTCGATATCTATTCAGAAGGAAAAAGCACGAAGAAATTAGGTACTAAAGAATTTGCAGATGCTGTTATCGAGCGTCTTGGTCAGGAACCAACTTCAATGCCAGCAGTTAAGTATGCAGGAAATGTTCCAATGAACCTACCAAAATACGAACGCAAGGCACCGCGCAATAAAGAGCTCTTGGGTGTTGACTTGTTCGTTCACTGGCACGGAACTAATCCTGATGAAATTGCAGGGAAGCTTCAAAAAATCGCAGGAAGCAACATGAACCTGTCTTTGATTACCAACAGAGGAATCAAAGTTTGGCCTAATGGTTTTGAAGAGACTTTCTGTACCGACCACTGGAGATGTCGTTTCCTTCCTGAAAACGGAGGCACCACCAACGAAGAAATCATCAACTTGCTCTCTGGAGCTTTGAATGAAAAAATCGATGTAGTGAAAACTGAAAACCTCTACGCTTTCGACGGAAAAAGAGCATTCTCTTTAGGACAAGGTCAGTAAATATTAAAGCAAAAGGCCTTTACAGCGCTGTTGCTTTTAAACAAAAACATCAAACAAGAAAAAGGGGATTCCAGTTGGAGTCCCCTTTCTTTTTAAGGTCTTTTTTCTGAGCTTATTACCACCTTAGAATGCGTTCCACTTTTTGTCCCTGTGGTGTATCTATCACCACAATGTAAGTACCTGGAGCTGAGGGCAAATCAACTCTAAAAAACACCCCGTTCAATGGGCTGTATGAAATCAATTGTCCGGTCATATCATAAACACTCACCCCTGTAATTCGGGTGTCTTTCGACTGAATGTTCACGAAGCCTTGTGTGCTTGGATTAGGGTAAATTTTGATGTCTGAAAGTGCTTTGTTCTGAACCAAATCCACAACACTTGTTACGCTTTGTTCTTGAACCAGCACTGGAGCGGCTCCCTGTTCTTCATACTTGTTTCTGAACCACTCAATCTCAGGTGTATCATAAGAGAACATTTCGTTCAACCATTTCGGTGGAACAGATTGGTAGTACAACTTGGCAGAAACGTTCACCGTTCCTTCATAGCCGTTCAAAGGAAACTTATAAGTTACTTCATCGGTTCCAGAACCTTCAACACCGTCTGTTTTATTCCAGTTTTCGTCTTCCAAAGCTAAACCGGCCACCAAAGTAGTGTCATACACCTCATGGCTTGAACTAAAACCAATTGGCGCCAAACGGTTGTCTTTAATCAGATGGTCCATTCGCTCTAAAACGGTTGTGGGGTTGCCTTCCACATCGCTCACCACCTGCTCATAGATTTGAACTTGATCGTTGCTTGTAATCACATCGTAGTGTGGCTCGTAAACTTCATCTTGACCTTCTACTTCATAATCGGGCTGTAAAACACCGCTTCTCATCAACTCATTGCCTTGATCATCAGTAGCAACAAACTCAATAAAGGCTCTTCTCGCTGGGTAGCCCGAAGGGAACTTGTGTCCGGCCTTATTCAAGAGTGTTACCTTAAATGCCAAAGTATCATCCTCATAATACTCCTCTTCCAGGCTCAAATCAACACTTTGATTTTGAAGCATGTCCATGGTGTAAGCAATGGTAGAATCAAACTGCGCCTCAGTTGCGGCAAGTCCAAGTTCATCAATGTTGTTTTTAAACATGGTGAGCATGAAGGTATTTGCACCAACTTGGGTATGCAAGGAATAAGGCGATCTTGGCTGAAGGAAAATGTAGTTGGATGAAATCACTACCCCCTCATCAATGCGCGGCATGTGGCAGCCTTGACACTCTTGGGCCATTGGATCACTGTTGTCTGCATACACACTGTTCAACCACTCGTGATACGTGGCCTGCTCCACATACTTACCGCCCGTGAGGTTACCTTCCAAATCAGCCGTTTCAGTAATGAGGGTGTGACATCCGGCACAAGTTTCACTTTCTGAAATGTGTGCACTGTAAAGCGGTTCGTAGCCAACAAAGCTGGTCATGGGCTGACCAAATAATGGAATGTCGTCTTCCGGACCACCATAAGGTCCGAACACCGTATCTTCCACGAAGGTCAATTCTCCACTAAAGGCACTTCCAATATTTCTTGGCGATTGTTGATGGCAAGCCACACAACTCACCCCGTCTAAACCAAGGCTGTCTGAAACCAACATCGCCATGGTGTAGTGATCTTCTCCGTTGAATTGGTGGTTGAAATTACCCAGTGGAGCGTGACAAGAGGTACACTTGTTTTCTAATTGAAGTTGGTGATCTGGGTTAACCGCTACTTCATGACTCACCTTTGCTCTCCACAAAGGATCTTTCGCTGAGTTCGCCATGATGCTTGATCGCCAGAAATCAGCTACGTTAACATCCCAACCACCAGATGTAAACCCGGCGTATTCCGTTGGGTCGTGTCCGTGACATCCCGCACATTTGCCCGATCCGGTGAAGAGTTCGTTAGCGCCCAGTGGTAAATCCATTGCTGCCGCTGCTTGGAACATTTTCATGTCATCAGCGCTGTGGTAGTTTGGTGTTTTCTCAGAACGAAAACCGAAACTAAACAAGGCAACAATACCTAGAGCTGCCGCTAGAACGAGTCCAGAGGCGAAAGTTTTATTTCGTAAAAGTGGTTTCATGATAAGTGCTTGCAGTAGATACAGACAAACAACGCTGTACCCTGCCAAATATACAAGAACTCTTAATATTTGTTTCACTAAGGGCTTTATCTAGAATAAATAAAGCTTGGACAGCAACTAGAGTGGATTAACGAATATCTACCGACTTCACCACTGGTCTGCCCACATATTCGTTCAAGATGGTGATGATCTTCGTTTTAGAATAAGAGAACTCCTCTCTTAAGACGGCACTTTCTAATCTCAAGACAAGATGATTGTTTACGAGCTTGATCGACTTAGTTTGTCGGAAAATGGCCGGACCCATTAATTTCTCCCAGCCTTCAGCAACAAGCACTTCGTCCATTTTCTTATTCAGGCCATAAACGCGCATGAGTTCATCGATCACTTCTGAGAGCGGTTGAGCATTACTTTTTCGCGCCATTGCTTTCTGAATTAAGTTCGTCTATTTGAGCGTTGTTCACCTTGAACACTTTCACTGCGGCTCCAGTTGCTTTAAACAAGTCGGGAACTCGTCCATCGTGGGTGTCGGTAATAAAAATCTGACCGAAATGATGTTCGCTCACCAGTTTCATTAAATGCGCCACTCGAGTATCGTCTAATTTATCAAATATATCGTCGAGAAGCAGAATCGGTTTCACTTTAGTTGCGCGTTCGATGAATTCAAATTGAGCCAATTTCAAGGCGATGAGCACGCTTTTTTGTTGTCCTTGCGAACCGAAGCGCTTCAATGGATGACCATCAATCAGAAAAATCAAATCATCTTTATGAATCCCCACAGTGCTTCTTCGCAGTTGACGGTCTTTTTGTTGTGCTTCGCGAAGCAAATCAGAAAAACTGCCTTCCAGGTAATCGCTTTTATATTCTATACTCATCACTTCTCGAGCGCCTGAAATCCGCTGATAGATATCGTTGAATCCCGGAACAAAGGCCTCTAAAAACAGCTTTCGTTCTTCATGAATTGCACTGCCGATATTGGCCAATTGTGCGTCCCACACCTCCAAGTTCTCTGCGTCAAAAGTCCTGTTCTCTGCGAAGTAGCGAAGAAGGTTGTTTCGCTGAAGTAATACCTTATTATATTGTATGAGCTGATCAAGGTAGGCCTTGTTGTATTGAGAAATCACACCGTCGATGAATTTCCGTCGTACTTCGCTTCCCTCGCGAATGATGTCGGTATCGTTAGGTGAAATCATCACCGCAGGGTACTTACCAATATGATCGGCCAATCGGGTGTACTCCTTTTTATTTCTGCTCACCTTCTTCTTCTGTCCCTTCTTCACCGCGCATTGCACCTGGTCTCGCTCATCGTTACGCATGAACTCGCCTTGAACCATAAAAAAGCCCTCGTTGTGACGCACGTTCTGGGTATCCATCACATTAAAGTAACTCTTGCAAAAGCTCAAATAGTAAACCGCATCCAAAACGTTTGTTTTTCCACTACCATTTAAGCCCACCAAACAGTTTACTTCCGGAGAGAAAGCAAATGTTGCCGCTTCATAGTTCTTGAAATTGATGAGTGAAAGTTGATCTAAGTGCACATTCAATATTTAGACCTCAAAACTACCAATAACAAAGATGAAGTTCCTTTTTCTGTTCATAAGTTTTATCGAAATGACGACCAAATAAGGGAACTGTCAAAAAAAAACCTATTTTTGTCGCCTTGAAAATTGGATAATTATGGCCAAGAAAAATAACGCCGAAGAAACAATAGTTGATGTACAAGAGGTGTACACGAAAACAGAACTTTTTATTGATCGCAATAGAAAAGGGCTTGCCATTGGTATTGCTGCTGCCATTTTGGTAGTATTAGCTATCATTGGTTACAAGTACCTCATCGTACAACCAACAGAAAACGAAGCTGCTCAATCAAGCTGGAAAGCTGAGCAATACTTCGAGATTGACTCATTGGATTTGGCTTTAGATGGCGACGGACTATACAAAGGCTTTATCGATATCGCTGCAGACCACGCTGGTACAAAAGCAGCAATGCGTGCTCATTACAATATGGGTATCATCTTTAGAGATCGTGGAGAGTTTGATGCGGCGATCGAACACTTTCAACAAGCAGATTTTAGCGACGACGTGATTAGCGTGCTCGCAACAGGAAATATTGGTGATTGTTATGTTGAGTTGGGCGATGTTGCTCAAGGCTTGACTTACCTCACAAAAGCAGCTAATGCAGCACAAGGAAACAACGGATCTAGCTTTACTGCTCCAGTTTACTTGTACAAAGCAGCTATCGCGAACATGGAACTCGGCAATAAAGCTGAAGCCAAAGCGATGTTTGAAAAAATTACTGAAAAGTACCCTAAAGCTCAACAATTCAACGATGCTAAGAAATACTTGGCCATGTTGAAAGCTGAGCTTTCTTAAGCTCACTCATGGCTACCATCAACAAGAATTTATCTGATTACGACGCCACTTCGCTTCCTAGTATGACTGGGAAACAAGTGGCGATCGTTGTTTCTGAGTGGAACGACGAAATTACCAATGGCCTTCTTAATGGAGCGCTAGAGGTGCTTCGCGAAGCCAAAATGGAGGATCGAAACATTTTGATCAAACATGTTCCAGGAACCTACGAGCTCCCACTCGCTGCGGCGCTATGTTTAGACTATGCTCATGTTGATGGAGTAATTGCCATTGGTTCTGTTATTCGTGGTGAAACGGCGCACTTCGACTTCGTTTGTCAGGCCGCTGCCCAAGGAATTAAAGATGTTGGACTGAAGTTTCAAAAGCCTGTTATCTTTTGTGTACTTACTGACGATAACATCGAACAATCGAGAGCGCGATCTGGCGGTGCATTGGGGAACAAAGGAACAGAAGCCGCTGTGGCTTGCTTGAAGATGATTGGACTACAAAAAGAGCTGTCTGGCTCTTGGGGAACAGGATTCAAGGCCTAATACTTTGTGTGGCTTAAGTGGCATAATTAGCACAAGCCCTCAAGAAAACTCTCTTGAAGCACTAAAGCATTCCATCCAAGCCATCGCTCATCGTGGTCCGGATTTCACCAGCTTCCACCAACAGCACGAAGCCAGCTTCGCCCACGCCCGCCTGGCCGTTATCGATCTTGATCAACGAAGCAACCAGCCCTTTCTGAGCAAGGATGGTAAATCAATGCTCGTTTTTAATGGCGAAATCTACAATTACAAAGCACTTCGAACAGCATTAGAAGCTCAGGGTCTTGTTTTTAGCACCGAGGGAGATACAGAAGTACTCGCCGAAGGACTCCAAGCTGTAGGCAGCAAATTCATTAAACAACTCCAAGGCTGCTTCGCCTTCGCCCATTACAACTTCGAACAAAAAGAACTCCTCCTCGCTCGAGATCCGATGGGCATCAAGCCGCTTTGGTACACGAATGGCGAAGACGGCAGCATCACCTTCAGTTCAGAAGTAAAAGGACTCCTCCCCTTTCTGCAAGACCCCAGGCTAAATCCTCAAGCACTGCATGAATTCTTGCGCTTTTCATACAACAGCAAGGACAGCATTTTTGAGGAATTCAAAAGCCTTGAACCGGGCAGCTTGCTTCGTTGGAAAGCTGGAGAAAGCTCAATTGAGAAGTATTTTGATTTGAAGGCCACTTTTGCACCGAGCATCATCCAAAAAAACCAACAAGTCGACCAACTCGATAAGCTACTATTTGAAGCCGTGGAAAAGCGCCTCCTTTCCGACATTCCCCTTGGGGCTTTCCTCAGTGGTGGATTGGATTCATCGCTCATTGCAGCGCTCGCCAAGCAAGTTGTTCCGAACTTGAAAACCTACACCATCGGTTTTCAAGGAGCTGATTTCTTTGACGAAAGTACCGAGGCCGAAGCAAGCGCCAAGTTCATTGGAAGCGATCACCGAAGCTTTAAATTGGGCATGGACGAATTGGAAGCAGCTGCCTTGAACATCGGGAAAAACCTTGGACAGCCCTTTGGCGATGCTTCTTCCGTTTTAGTAGGCTTGCTGGCTGAAAAAGTAAAACAAGAAGTAAGTGTTGCGCTAAGTGGTGATGGTGCCGACGAACTTTTTGCAGGCTATGAAAAACACCGCGGTCAACTCATGGCACTTCAGCCCAACTTCGCTTTAAAAACATTGGCAAGATGGAGCAAAAGACTTCCTAAAGGAAACCGCAACTCGAAAACTCAAAGCACCATTCGGAAAGCACAGAAATTCAACGAGGTACTGAGTTTGAGCAAAGAAAACCGTTACCACCACCTCCGCGCCTTCGCCAGTGAGCAAAGCATCCACGGCTGGACAAACTCCACTTTCGTCCCAAACTACGCTCATCTTGATAGCGGCGACGAACTGCAGGAAGTGTTGTACAACGACCAACTCAGCGTATTGCCGGGCGACATGCTCACCAAGGTTGACCTCATGAGCATGCGTTATGCTTTGGAAGTGAGGGTGCCCTTTTTGGATGAAAAAGTGCTGCGTTTTGCCAATAGCTTGCCCGCTCTAGACAAGTTTGGAAAAGATCAAGGCAAGAAGATATTACGAGAACTCGCTCGCCGACATTTGTCGCCAAGCATCTTGAAGCGACCAAAACGCGGATTTGAACTTCCCTTAGATCAACTACTGATTGGTCCGTTACACCACTCGCTCGATGCTTGTTTGGACGAAGCATTCACCACCTATTTTCAACTCAATTCAAGAGCCATTGCGCAAGATCTTCGCGCTTATCGCGCAGGAGATAAGAGCCTCAATAGTGCTTTCTGGAATTTGCATGTTTTAAGAACTTGGTGGCAGGACTTGCTCGTTTAGACCGCTGAAGACCTGAATTAAATTGCGTTTCTTTGCCACATGAATCAATTGCGCATGTATTGGGAACGCTACCCGCTTGGAAGCGTTTTACTCATTGCTCTTGCCGTGCGAATCGTGGCCGTGCTTTTTGCGCAGGGTTATTTGATGCACGACGACCATTTTTTGGTGATTGAACCCGCCTCAAGTTGGGTAGTTGGTGAAGACCACAACAAGTGGTTGCCTTGGAATATTCCCGAAGGCGGTCATGCACACGCCATTAACTTCGCCTACGTAGGAACACAGTACCTCGTTTTGAAATCGCTTCACAGCATGGGGCTTGAAGATCCCAAAACGCAGATGTATGTGGTGCGCTTTCTTCATGCCCTTTATTCTCTTTTGATTGTCTTTTTCGGCTTCAGAATAGCGGAATTACTCAGCAAAACAGATGAGCGACTAAAACAAGTACCAAGAACTGTTGGGCTACTCCTAGCCCTTCTCGCTTTTATGCCCAATTTCGCCGTTCGGAACTTGGTCGAATTCACCTGCATACCGCCCTTGATGTGGAGTTTTTACCTCTTGGTGAAGCACAAAGACAGCCAAGAAATCAAACACTACTTCCTCGCGGGTATCGGCATTGGTTTAGCCACAGCCTTGCGCTATCAATGTGGGGTTTTTGGAGTGGGTATAGGTTTCGCGCTCCTCTTGCAAAAACAGTTCAAAGGGGCGGTAGCCATAGGACTCAGCGCCTTGTTGTTCTTCTCCCTTGGGCAAATTCAAGATCTTTTTATTTGGGGCGAACCCTTTAAGCAACTGCAAACTTATATCAACTACAACAGCAACTCCACGAATGTAGATGCCTACCCGGCCGGACCGTGGTACCGGTACATCCTCACCATCTTTGGTTTCCTCATTCCGCCAGTAAGTCTCATGTTGATTTTTGGCTTTTTCCGCGAATGGAAGAAGTACCTCATCATTGTTTTGCCTGTCATCATCTTTGTGGTCTTTCACTCGATGTACCCCAATAAACAGGAACGTTTTATTACCCCAGCACTCCCCTTGATCATTACCCTTGGAGCTTACGGTTGGAAACGCTACGTAGTGGATTCAAAATACTGGTGCACACATCCAAAATTATTGATGGGCTTGTGGGGCTTTTTCTGGGTGATGAATTCCTTGGCGCTGGTGGTATTTACCTTCAGCTATACCAAAAAAAGTAGGGTGGAAAGTATGTACTACCTCTACGAGCAAGGCGACCTCAACAACTTCATCAACGTGGCGGCGAAAAAACAAATTTTACCTCCACAGCACTACAGTGGAAATTGGAAAAGCTACCTCAACCACCTCGACGGAAGTAATACCGATGTACTGAAACACCAAGTAGTTTCTGCAAGCTTGACGAATCGACCAAATTACATTGTCTTCTACGGTGGAAAAGACATTCCTGAAAAAGTGGCTGAAGTGAAGTCGCTTTTCCCCAACATCGAGCTTCAAACCGTTTGCTTGCCCGGACTACTCGATCGCTTGTTGAACTTCCTCAATCCCATCAATACCTTAGAAGAAGCGCACATTTACAGCTTGCCGCCCTCTGATTTGATTTTTGATGAAAACCAAAGCGCCGAAGAACAGCCCTAGATGCTTCATCACCCAGAAAAAAGAAAAGAATAGAAAAGACATGAGCTATTTCAATCCAGACTTTATTGCCTTCTTCAAAGAACTCGCCGCCAATAACAACAAAGATTGGTTTGACGAAAACCGCAAGCGCTATGAGGACGAAATTCGCGAACCCTTCAAGCGATTTTTGAGAGACCTAATTGCCGAATTGGCCAAGGAAAATCCAGCTTTGGACATTGAAACAAAAAACGCCATGTTCCGCATCAACCGCGATGTGCGCTTTTCCAAAGACAAAACACCCTATCAAACTCACGTGTCGGCAGTAATTGCTCCCGGTGGAAAGAAAAACAGGGACTATCCGGGGCTCTACCTCAACTTTTCTGCTGTTTCAGTGACCCTTGGTGGCGGACTCTACGGCATGGACAAAGAAGCCTTGTATTTCTTGAGAGATTACATCGCGAAGCATCCAAAAAAACTCCAAGATGCCATTTCAGACAAAGACTTTGTGAAGCACTTCGGTGAAATCATGGGCGATAAAAACAAAGTACTTCCTGCAGAATTCAAAGCGCACATGGAAAGCAGCCCCCTCATTGCCAATAAAGACTTCTTTTATATGAAGGAACTCCCAGCAGCGACAGTGACTTCGGAACAACTTTTGCAGATTGTACTCGACGGCTGGAAAGCATCATCAAGCGTAAGAAACTTTTTGCTCGAAGGAGTAACGAGTACTTGATTTTTCTAAGGCCTTTTGAATACCTATTTTAGCTCCTCAATTAACGATTCTATGAAACAGTTCTTTTTCTTACTCAGCAGTGTTCTTCTTTTACAATTGTCGGCTTCAGCGCAACAGCAGCGTTGGCAACAGCATGTCGATTACGAAATGGACATTAAAATGGATGTGAAAAAGCACCAATATGAAGGCCGACAAAAATTGGTTTACACCAACAACTCGCCGGAAAGTTTGGACAAAGTATTTTACCACCTCTTCTTCAATGCGTTTCAACCAGGAAGCATGATGGATGTGCGCTCGAGAACCATTGCTGATCCTGATCCACGCGTGGGCGACCGCATTGCTGCTTTGAGCGAAGAAGAACAAGGTTGGATCAAGGTGAAACGCCTGAGCATGAACGGAAAAGAAGTGAGCTTTGAAACGGTAGGAACCATTCTCGAAGTGAGTTTGGAACAAGCCATTGCTCCTGGCGAACAGGTGCTCTTTGAAATGGTTTGGGACGCTCAAGTGCCCTTACAAATTCGCCGCTCTGGCTGGAACAACGCTGAAGGCATTGAATTCTCCATGACCCAATGGTACCCTAAAATGTGCGAGTACGATTACGAAGGCTGGCATGCTAATCCTTACATCGGACGAGAATTTCACGGTGTTTGGGGCGATTTTAAGGTGAACATTACCCTGCCGTCTGAATATGTGATTGGCGGAACGGGCGTTTTAAAAAATGCACAGGAAATCGGACACGGCTACAGCGACGGTCCGATAGAACAAAAAGTAGGCGGCGAACAAACCTGGCAGTGGGTGGCCGAGAACGTGCACGACTTCGCATGGGCTGCCGATCCTGATTACCAGCACAAACAATTGAAAAGCGAGAGCGGAGTTACCTTCCACTTTTTGTATCAAGACGACCCTGAATTCAACGCCAACTGGGAAGAATTACCCCGTTTTGTAGATCAAGCTTTTGCTTTATTGAGCGAACATTGTGGTGAATATCCTTACCCGCAATACACCATCATCCAAGGTGGTGACGGTGGTATGGAATATCCAATGGCTACGCTCATCACTGGTAAAAGAAACCTCAGAAGTTTGGTGGGTGTAAGCGTACACGAAGCCGCACACAGCTGGTACCAAGGCGTGCTCGCTACCAACGAAAGTTTGTATGAATGGATGGACGAAGGTTTTACCTCTTACGCCACTTCCATTGTGATGAACGAACTTTTTGAAGGTGGTTTAGGTCCTCACCACTACGCTTACCAAGGCTATTACCGCTTGGTGGCTGATGGAAGTGAAAATCCCCTCATTACGCATGCCGATCACTACCAAACCAACCGCGCTTACGGAACCGCGGCCTACAGTAAAGGAGAAGTACTTTTAGCGCAACTGGGCTACATCATTGGTGCCGAAGCACGCGATGCTGGTATTTTGAGCTATTACGACACCTGGAAGTACAAGCACCCCAACCCTACCGATTTCAAGCGCGTGATGGAAATGCAATCTGGAATTGAACTCGACTGGTATTTCCAGTACTTCATGAACACCACGCTCACCATCGATTACGGCATCAAAGGCATTAGCGGTGGAAAGAAAAATACCAGCCTCATTCTCGAGCGAGTTGGCGATATGCCCATGCCTGTTGACGTGCTGGTTGAACTTAAAAATGGGGAAAGTCACTTCTACTCCATCCCCTTGCGCATGATGCGTGGAAGTAAGGACTTCAGTGCTTACGAATACACCTCAAGCACCCTTGCCGCAGATTGGCCTTGGACCCACCCGGAGTACGAACTGGAACTGCCTTTCGCTGTGGAAGATATCGCCAGTGTGCAAATTGACCCAAGTGCTTTGATGGCCGACATCGACCAAAGCAACAACTTCTTTGAATTGATTGAGGGCGTGCGTTATTTTATTCGTCCATAAGATGTTTAACAAGCGCATCACCTTCACCCCAGAAAACTATGTAGACAGTGCCATCAAGGTTCTGATTTCTGCCGCCCTCGTGAGCATCATTGCCCCCATCAATTTTGCACAATCTCAAGGCATTCCATTGACCCTACAAAGCCTAATGGTACTCCTTCCTGCTTTGATTTTCGGTTGGAGAATTGGTGCTCTGAGTGTTGTTGTTTATTTGATTTTAGGCGGAATTGGCATGCCTGTTTTTGCCAATTACACTTCCGGTTGGGAGAAGTTTACTGGACTTTATGCCGGCTACCTCTTCGGCTTTCTCGCAGCGAGCATCGTTGTGGGAGCACTTGCTGAGAGTTTAAACTTGCGCACCTCCATTAAGGCCCTGCTTTTGTTGGTTGTGGGTCATGTTGTGATCTTAGCTCTCGGACTCCTTTGGCAGAACGGCATTGCTCCCATCGAAGGCAGTCTCAGTGCCCTCTTCGAACGCCTCGCCCCAGGTTTGTTGTTAAAAGTAGCCTTGGGTGTTTTGTTTTTGGTGCTTTTTGAAAGGGTTTTATTGCGGCTTGAGGAGCGGAAGGTATGATTTATGGCTTTGAAGGAACGCTCTGCATGTGCTGCTTAATCCACTTACGCTTAAGTCAGATTAAGCTCCGCCAACTCTTTTCCGATGCTCTGAATACCTTGGATAATCTTATCTGTCTGCTTGGAAGAAGGCCGTTTTTTCCCCCTCACTTATTGCGATAAGAGCGTGGGGTTCATTTACTCCAGGCTTTTCGAATTCAACAAGATGTAAATCCGCTCAATTTTGTCTTTATTCTGAAGTAAATCAGTTCCGTTAATCGCTGCTTTTTTCACCTTATTCAATCTCGGCAATTGAAAACTCCCTCTTGAAAGCGAGTACATCCAAGTTAAATCGATGAAGTTTAAATAGAGATTAAACGTATAGCCTAAACTTGCTTTCTCCAACTCAAAGCCAAACTTTTGCAAATTGCGTTCACTAAAGAAGTAGGAAGTTCCCATGACCTTTACACTTTTCGGAATCTCTTCGTTTTCTATTTTATTCGCGATGTTCTATAAGCCTTCAAGATGGTAGGTGAGTATTTTATTTCTAAGCGCATTTCCTGGCTTTACCCCTCTCATCACCAATAAATAATCAAAACTGCTTCCGCTGTGAAGGTCGAGTTGTTTATCACTGGGCATATAAGCCAAGAGCATCGGCGAATAATATCGGTAAACCCCTATGAGCTTGAAAAAAGGAGTAAAAGCGAATTGAGCAATTGGGACGTAGAAAATGAGTAAGACATAGAAGATTGGACGATCAAGGGCGACATCAAAAATCACCCTTGCTGGATACATCCCAAGGCACAATAAAAGGATTGCCAAGAACCACTGAATTACTCTATTTAAGCGGTAGAATTTGTTCATCGCAAGCAGTTGTCTCCAATTTTAACACAAGAATAATTCATCGGACTTAAGGTACAATTCATCAGTAAAAATTCACCTATTTTGGAAATGCTATGGTTTGCCAAGTGTTTTGTCCCAAGGCTTATCCTCACTTTTATCGAAGCTGTTTACTTCTCTTCACTCTTCCAATAATTACTCGCTTGGGTGCACTTTTCTTGACGAAAGCATAAGTAAAAATCTTTTCTCAAACTCCCATCAAGCCGAGGTATTCTTCTTGAGTTATTCGAAACAAGTTGATGGGCATACCATCCTGTTCAATGATTGTTTTAGCGATGCGCATACCATTATTCATGGCTACTTTGGCCGACTTTATATTATCTACATGAACAACAGAAACCAGCTCATTGGCAAGCTTGTTTTCAAAAGCGTGGTTGCGATGCGCTTGGGCCGCCTCTGAGGCATATCCTTTTCCCCAGTGATTGGGAAGAATAGAATACCCTACCTCTAGCATTTGTTGCCCTTCGATATCTTGAATCAAAAGGCCGCATTGACCAACGAGAACACGGCTCTCTGCATCAATGATCGCATTCATGCCACCCAAATTGTTTTCATAACGGTGAAACACCTTTTCGAACCATTTTTCACACAAGGCTCGTTTCGACAAGCTCTGATCTAAACCTATGAAAATGGCTACCTCCTCTTTGTCAAAAAGCGCTAACCATTCTTCAAAATCATTTTGGGTGATTGGGCGGTAAGCTAAGCGCTGAGAGTTTTTAGGAGTTTGAAGTTTCATGTAGACAGCATATTAATTGGTGACTAGTAATGTCATTTTACTCTCAGATCGTTCAATGCCACTTCGTAATGATATGAAATCATCAAATAATTCTAAAGATGCAAGACTTGAAGATTGAGTATGAACTTACTTTTTCAGCCGTTCACTCTTTCAAAACTAATTCCAAGGCTACGTTCGTAATTTTTTAGAATCCTCACTTGACTAGGATTCACCAAACACCTTGATATTCCTGTTTCTCCTGCACGAGCGGTTCTTCCGCTTCGATGCGTATATGCTTCATGATTTTCGGGCATCTCATAATGAACAACGAAGGCCAAATTGGAAATATCCATTCCGCGCGCTGCAATATCAGTAGCTACGAGCACACGAATGTTTTCTTTTTTAAAGGCACGCATCACCTTTTCCCTCTCTTTTTGATAGAGGTCGCCATGAATTGCCCCAGCAGCAACTTCTTCATCAACCAGAAAAATGGCCAACTCTTCTGTAGCTGCTTTTGTTTTGCAAAACACAACACCACGCTGATCACCTTGTTCGCTCAGAAAGCGCATCAAAGCACGAAATTTATCCATGTCTTCAGCAACTTCAAACTGGTGTGTGATCTTGTTGTTTACGACATCTTCCTTGTTTACCGCAATACGCACTGCATCTTCAGACAAGTGCGAACTGATGATTTCCTGGATGCCTTGAGGAATGGTTGCAGAAAACAACCAAGTGCTTTTTACCTCTGGGAGGAAATCAAGAATCTCGTCCAATTCATCTTTAAACCCCATGCTGAGCATTTCGTCTGCTTCATCCAAAACAACATGCTTCACCTTACTTAAATCAACAGCTTTCCGCTTCACCAAGTCGATCAATCTCCCCGGGGTAGCCACAATAATGTGCGTGGGTCTTTGCAGTTTGGTGATTTGCTTATCGATGTACTCCCCGCCATAAACGGCTTCTGTAAAAATCTTATCCGTGTATTTGGTGAAACGAAACAACTGTTTAGCCACTTGCTGCGCCAACTCACGGGTAGGACAAAGCACTAAGCCTTGAACTTGCTTCTGGTCAGGGTCAACCTTGGCCAAAAGTGGAAGCCCATAAGCAGCGGTTTTCCCGGTACCCGTTTGAGCTTGGGCCACAAGGTCTGTTGCTTCACCCAGTAACAAAGGAATCACCTTGCGCTGAATGTTGGTGGGTTCAATAATGTTCAATTCAGCTAGTCCTTGCACAAAGCCCGGCGCGATGCCTAAATCTTCAAAGTTGTTCAAAATGGTGGAATATTGTTGTGGGGTAAAGGTAGTTGAAAGAAATTGCTTCGAAGCGGATTCCTGATATCATTGGATCAGGCATGTCCTAAGTCTGTCGAAGAATTCTATACTATCTCAATGGGGACTGCAGCCTGGGTGACTTTAACGAATTGAAAGGCTTTGCTATTCTAGTGCTGTGCGTTTTCTGTACTTCAATTCACATGCTCATATCAATTTCAGCCGAGCTCAATCCGTAACATACATTAATTTGTCTTGTTCTGTTGCCAGTATCTTATTTCCGGGCCTATTGATGTGCAGAAATAAGCTGTTTCAATTTTTCAACAGAACTAACTCCAGCTTTCTTCCAAAGCTCCTTTCCATTCTTGAAAAGCATTAAAGTTGGGATGTTTCTCACATTGAACCTACCGGCAATGTTTTGATTTTTATCAACGTCGATTTTTATGATCCGTGCCTTCCCATCTATTGATGAAGACAATTCTTTAAGAATGGCAGACTGTGTTTTGCAAGGACCACACCAATCGGCAAAAAAATCAACAAGCACTGGGGTACTGCTCTCAATGATGGTGTCGAATTTTCCTTTCATCGTTTCATTTTTATCATTTCACTTGAAGCATGAGTACCGCTATAAACTTACCCCAAGCCTAGCTTCTACTTTGCTCAGCCGGGGTATCAGCGAATTTCTGTGGAAAAAGCAGTGAACTTATTGTTGATCAAATCCTAGAAGTTCATCCATAGTACCGGTTGCCACACTGTGGTAATTTGCTCGAGCGCCTTCATAGATGCTCAAGGCCATGTCTTTTTGATCTGTGGCCAACATGGCTCTGTACAATGGTGTTAAGAATTTTCTTCTACCAACATCGGTGAGGAAGCTGCGCAAACGGTCGTAAGCAGGATCGTATTGGTGCAAGATGCTTTGCTCCAACCAAGCAAACAAGACTTCGTTGTTCCCGGTTTGGGTAATTTGATATTGCTCGTCGAGTTCCTTCAACATCTTCGCATCAACGCCCTCAGAAGGTAAATTGGTGAGGAAACGGTAGCGCTCTTGATACAGCCAATCGTTCCATGGTAAATCTTTACTGCTCAAAGCACCTGCTGTCCATTGTGCGATGGCTTCGTCTACTTTAACTAAGCGGTCTGAAGCAACGGTCGGGCAATTATCAGGCAATCCAGCTCCATAAATCCAATCGTCGATCTTCAGTGCGGTATATTGGGTTTCGTCCAGCAAGTTTGACTTGAGGTGATCTACAAAACGTTCAGTGTCCATTACCGAGAAAGCATTGCTGGTAAAGTAATCTTTCAAGAAGGTGTCGAACTGTTCCCTTCCGATGTTCTCTTCCAACATTCTCAAGAAGAAGTAACCTTTATCATAAGCAATAGCGCTCATTCCATCGTCTGGATCGCGATCTTTCAAGTGCAATTTGAGGTGGGTATCGTTGGGGTTTTTGTCCATGATTTCGTCCACTTCATCCACCAATCCTTGATAGCTCAATTGTGCCAACATCTCAGAAATGTCTCTTCCGTAAACCGCCTCCATGATGCGCTGCTCAAAATAAACCGTGAATCCTTCATTCAACCAGAAATCATGGACAAAAACCCCAACGATACCCACCTCAAAT
>JAQWFN010000054.1 GCA_029238785.1 Flavobacteriales bacterium
CTTGCCGACCGAATTTACGCCAAGACACAAATCAAATACCGCGAAGGAATTGTGGGAAGTTTTGACCTTACTCAAGCTCAAAACCAATGGTTAACGGCGCAAGGAAATGCTGTTGCTGCCACCCTTCAATTATTAAATGCAAAAACCCGCTTGAACAAAGCGCTTAGTAAACTCTAGAACCATGAACTTCAAGTTAACAACCAAGACCTTTCTTGCAGCGAGCGCAGTCCTCATTCTAAGTGCTTGTTCTGCCCCAGAAGGAAATCAAGATGTAGCAAAACTACAGGCCAAAAAGGATTCCCTTGTTCAACTTAGCGGAAACATCAACGCTGAAATAAAAGCGCTTGAAAACCAACTAATAGAACTAACAGGAAATGAAGAAATGGTAGCGGTAAGCGCCATCACCCTTCAGCCCCGCACTTTCAAGCACTATTTTACGGTTCAAGGGAACATCGAAACCGATAAAAACGCACTTGTTTTTCCAGAAACACAAGGAGTTGTTAAAACCGTTCATGTGAGCGAAGGGCAAAGGGTTTCTAAAGGACAATTGCTCGTGAGCTTAGATACGGAGTTGATTCAACGCAACATCAACGAGGTGGAAACCAGTTATTCATTGGCTAAAGATATTTTCGAGCGCCAAGAGCGCCTTTGGGAACAAAAAATTGGTTCTGAAGTACAGTACCTCGAGGCCAAAAACCGAAAAGAAAGTTTAGAAGCTACTTTGGCCACCCTTAATCGTCAGGCCGGTATGGGAATGGTTACCGCTCCTTTTGCTGGAATTGTGGATGAGGTAGTACCTAAAGTTGGAGAAATGGCCTCACCTATGGCACACGTTGCTCGTGTTGTTAGCCTCAACGAAATGTACCTCAAAGCAGCAGTAAGTGAGAACTATGCTGGAAGAGTTCAGGAAGGAATGATGGTGAACGTCATCATCCCAGGAGTAGACACCTTGAAAAGCACCATCGACCGCGTTGGTCAGTTCATCAACCCAGAAAACAGAACCTTCGAGATTACCGTTGCCTTGAACGATGCAAAATCACTCAAGCCAAACATGTATGCGGCGCTGGAGATCAACGATATCTTAAGAGATTCAGTAATTACCCTTCCGAGTTCAATGATTCAGGAAGACTTTGAAGGACGCAATTACGTGTATGTTTTGAGTCCGGATGGAGCGGCTTTTGAGGTGAAGAAAACCTTTGTTTCTCCCGGACCAAGTTATCAATCTGCAACCCTTATTGAAAGCGGATTAAAAGCCGGTGATATGGTGGTTGATAAAGGATCGAGAAAAGTGGTTAACGGTGAGAAAGTTGTGCTCGAAGCAGCTTCAAGCGCCATTAGTGCAATGACCAAGTAATTCGTCGAATTTTAGCTCGGGTGTGCCCGCTAAATTAAAACCAATCGGTAATGCAAGACAAAGACATGACTGACGCTCAAAGCAAAAAGGGGAAATTGAAAACCTTTGGTTTATCCACTGCAGCGTTAAATAATAAAACCACGGTTTGGGTGATTACGGCAATTATTTTATTTGCCGGTATTAGCGCCTACATCTCCGTGCCTAAAGAGTCCTTCCCAGAGGTCATCACTCCTGAGATTTATATCGGAACGGCCTATCCGGGTAACGGACCAACAGACATTGAGAAGCTCATTACTCGTCCGCTAGAAAAAGAAATCAACGGAATTACTGGGGTAGACGATATCGTTTCTTCTTCGGTAGAGGGGTATTCGTCCATTCAAGTGAAGTTCAACTTCGATGTAACGCCCGCTGAGGCCTTGAGAAAAGTAAAAGACAAGGTAGACATCGCCATGTCAGACGCCGATTTCCCGAAGGATTTGCCTGCAGACCCGAACGTATTTGAAATGAACTTCTCGGAGCTGATGCCCGTGATGAATGTGAATCTATCGGGCCCCTATTCTTTGGACGATTTGAAGAATTATGCCGAGCTCTTGGAAGATCGCATCGAAGACCTTTCTGAAATTTCTAAGGTGGACATTCGTGGGGTGATGGATAAAGAGGTGGAAATTCAGGTGGATTATCTGAAGGCGGAAGCCATGAACATCAGTTTCAACGACATCTCTGGCGCCATTGCTAATGAGAACATGAGTATTGCAGGTGGTGATTTGCAGGTGGATAATTTCCGAAGATCCATTCAGGTGGTGGGCGAGTTCAACTCCATGGAAGAGATTGAGAACGTCATCATCAAAAACGAAAAACAGAACGTGGTTTACCTCAGAGACATTGCCGATGTGAACTTTATTGAAGAAGAGAAGGAAAGCCATGCCCGCGAGTATGGATCTCCAGTAGTAACGTTAGACATCATCAAAAGAGCGGGTGAAAACCTCATTGAAGCTTCAGACCAAATCAATAGCATTTTGGCCGACGCAGCGGCGAAAGACTTGCCGCCCGATTTGAAGATTTCATTAACCAACGACCAGTCTGATCAAACCAGAACTCAGGTGGAAGAGCTTCAGAACAGCATTATTTTCGGAGTCATCCTCGTGGTTGGGGTGTTGCTCTTTTTCCTTGGTTTGAGAAACGCTCTTTTCGTTGGGATAGCCATTCCTTTGAGCATGTTCATGAGTTTTATGATCTTGAACGCCATGGGCATTACCTTTAACGTGATGGTGCTTTTCTCATTGGTTCTTGCCTTAGGAATGTTGGTAGACAATGGTATTGTGGTGGTAGAAAACATCTATCGATTAATGGATGAAGAAGGCATGAGTCCCTACGACGCTGCCAAATACGGTGTGGGCGAAGTAGCATGGCCAATCATTGCATCAACGGCCACAACCTTGGCTGCCTTTATTCCATTAGCCATCTGGCCAGGAATGATGGGTGCATTTATGAAGTACTTGCCCATCACGCTTATCATTGTATTGAGCTCCTCTTTATTTGTTGCCTTGGTGATCAACCCCGTATTAACGAGCGTGTTCATGAAGGTGGGCGAAGAGGCCATCAACAAGAAAAAAGCCCTCAAAATTGGAATCATCATTTCAGGAATTGGTTTGCTCTTCGTCATTGCTGGTCAGTCTGCAGCAGTCATTGGCTTGAAAGTACTTGGTAACCTCACTTTGATTTCAGGACTACTTGTGTTATTGAATGCCTTTGTTTTGAACCCAGCTACACGACGTTTTCAAAACGGATTCTTGCCAGTTTTGGAGAACCTCTACGAGCGCTTTTTGAAGTATGCTTTGAAAGGAGCTTCGCCTTACGTTTTCTTCTGGGGTACTGGTTCGCTTTTAGTGGTTTCTTTGGTGCTTTTCGCCTTGTTTCCGCCAAAAGTGGAGTTTTTCCCAGCCAACGAACCTCAGTATCTGAATGTGTTTATTGAGAAGCCCATTGGCACCGATATTGAAACCACGAACCGCATCGCCCAAGAAATTGAAGCAAAAGTCTTCGAAGTGGTGGAGCGTGATGAATTTCAACGAAGAGATAAAGAAAATGGTGAGCCAATTGGAAGCATTGTGAACTCCGTTATTGGCCAGGTAGGAAACGGAACAAGCGATCCTGCGCAAGGCGTTCAACTGAGCAACACGCCCCATAAGGCAAGAATTACCGTGTCTTTTGTGAAGTTTCAGGAGCGACAAGGAATCAGCTCAAATGAGGTCTTAAACGCTGTTAGAAGTGAGTTGAAGACCTATGCAGACGCCGACATTGTTGTAACAAAGAACGAAGCTGGTCCGCCACAAGGAGCCCCCATCAACATCGAAATTAAAGGTGAGGATTACGATTCCTTAATGGTTCATGCTACTGCTTTGAAGCAATACATCAACCGCTTGAATGTTCCTGGAATTGAGGAGTTGAAATTGGATGTAGACAAGAACAAGCCTGAAATGCCCGTGATTATTGATCGTGCGAAGGCCAGAAGGTATGGTTTGTCTACCGCACAAGTTGGTTCTGCCATTAGAACGGCCTTGTTTGGAAAAGAAGTTTCTACTTACAAGGATGGTGAAGACGATTACCCAATCAACATTCGATTTAAAGATGAATACCGCAACAATCCGGATGCATTGCTGAATCAAAAAATCACTTTTAGAGATCCAGCAACAGGTAGAATCAAGCAAGTGCCTATTTCAGCCGTGGCGAGTTTTGAGAAGCGCAACACCTTCTCTGCTGTAAAGCGTATTGATTTAGACCGGGTCATTACCATTTCGAGTAACGTGCTAGAAGGAGCAAATGCCAATGAGATTGTGGCTAGTTTGAAAGATAAACTTGCAGATTACGAGATGCCTGTAGGAATGACCTTGGAGTTTACTGGTCAGCAAGAAGAGCAAGCCAAAGAGTTAAATTTTTTAACCGGTGCCTTATTGATTGCCTTGTTCATGATTATTTTGATTATTGTGGCGCAGTTCAACTCACTTTCAACGCCCTTCATCATTGGTTTTTCCGTGGTGTTTAGTTTGATTGGTGTG
>JAQWFN010000086.1 GCA_029238785.1 Flavobacteriales bacterium
CTTTGAATCAAGGCTAAGGCCTAAAAGCAAACTGGTTTTTTTCATACGTAGATGTCGCTCAATCCACCCTTACGGAATTTGTGACGAGTTTTAGTAATTTTGGTTAAGTTAAGGAACCCTCTCAGCAGCAACTTGAGAGGGTTTTTTTATGGTCGATATTTCGTGAAAAACACTTGAATAACTTCACCTAGGGCTTCGCGAAGCAAAAGCAAAAAAGCGCGAATTTCGAAAAGAAACAAAGTCTAAGACAATGGAAGAAATTATTGATCATGTTCGCCAGTTTCACGATGCCTTTGGTATCGAAAATGGCAATGCTCCAGAAGCGAATATCCCCAAAGACCAGATAGAACTTCGTCACCGTTTGATGCATGAAGAGAATGAAGAATATCTTGAAGCTGCTTTAAACGGCGATATCGTAGAAGTGGCTGACGCACTTGGAGATCAATTGTACATCCTTTGTGGAACCATTTTGAAGCACGGACTCCAGCACAAGATTGTTGAGGTTTTTGAAGAAATTCAACGAAGCAACATGTCGAAATTGGATAAAGACGGAAAACCGATTTATCGTGAAGACGGGAAGATTTTGAAGAGCGACCAGTATTTCAGACCAAATTTGGCCAAGATTGTTCTCGATAAAAGCAGCGCACAATAATGATCAATGCCGGAGCACTTTTCGAAAAAGCCAGAACATCGAGCTTTCAATTGAAGAAACTCAATTTCCTCTTGCATCGAATGATTCCTTTTAATCATCCCCACCGCCTGAAGGTGACGAAGTTGGAAACGGATGATACGCGCGTGCTCATTCCTTTCATCAAGAAAAATAAAAATCACCTCAACGGTTTGCACGCCTGTGTTCTCGCCACGGGGGCAGAGTATTGCAGCGGTTTGGTCATGCTTCAGCACTTGGGTGTGAAAGACTACCGCCTCATCATGAAGAGCATGGACGTACAGTACCATTACCAGGCGAAGATGGATGCCGTGGCGCGTTTTGGGATGACAAAAGAAACGCTCGAATCTACAGTGATCCGAGCGTTAGAGGAGGAGGGAGTAGCCGCAATAAGCTGTGATATTCAAGTTCACGATACAGCAGAAAACCACATCTGCACCGTCACTACCCATTGGCAAATCAAGGAATGGAAGAAAGTGCGTTCTCCGAAGTAAACTCAGGTCGCAGCACTTCTATAATTTTCCAACCGAGATCAGTGTAAGCGAGGCTGATTTTGAGTCCAGCACTCGGGCCAAGTTCTTGGATGAAAGCTTGTGCCGTGTAAGCACTTACCCAGCCCATTCCAGGCACATTCACGCGAACAGGTACCCAAAGAATCCCCGTATTTTCATTGTGTAATTTGGGGAGGTTCGCATCGATTCGCCCCTCAAAAACACCTTCGTTCAAACGGGCAAGTACGCTTGAACTTGTGCTTGGCCCTTTTCGGAGGTTCAGAGCGCTGGTCTTCACCAGGAGAAAAGAACTTTCGCTTAAAAGTGGGTTTAAGTTGTTCTCGAAACAGACACTTCCATCATCCTGTTCTGCCGCTAGCTGAAAACCTTGCAAGGACATCATGAAGTCGGCCTTATTGAACCCTTTAGATTGAAGCAAGGCCTCCGGGTCATAATGAAGCTCCTCCCCATTTAGATTGCTGCTCACACAATTGGAGAAGTAGGCAACAAGAGATGGGCTTGCTTCAGATTTAAGTTCGTTTTCGAGGTGATGAAGAAAGATGTCCAAAGAAGGTCGGAGGTCTGTTTCTTGAGCGCTCAATTGCGACAATGCCGTCACAAGAGCAAAAAGGCTTAAAATGATTTTTTTCATGATCTTGTTTTCTTTTGAAACGATGAATGATGTGCGCATATTCTTGATGAAGTGACTGCTGCCTGCGGTTTTCCATCATCTGCTGGCCTTTTTAAAAAGTTCGTTCTTTAAAGAAGATACCACTTGAATTTTAGAACATGATTTGCGTCTGAAATGCTTATCTTTGCCGACTTGTGAAAGCCAAAGAAATGATAAAAATTACCCTACCAGACGGATCGGTTCGCGAAATGGAACAAGGCGCTACTTCCTTAGATGTAGCCATGTCGATCAGTGAAGGACTAGCTCGAAATGTACTCGCTGCCGAAGTTAACGGCGAAGTGGTTGATCCCCAGCGTCCGATTGAAACCGATGCTACCCTTAAATTGCACACCTTTGATTCTGACGAGGGGAAATCAACGATGTGGCATTCATCAGCCCACCTCATGGCTGAAGCGCTTGAAGCACTTTATCCAGGGGTGAAGTTTTGGGTTGGTCCGCCAATCGAAAATGGCTTCTACTATGATGTTGATTTTGGGGATATCGCATTCTCAGACAAAGACTTGCCGCTTGTAGAGCAAAAGATGAAGGAACTCGCCAAGCAAAAGAATCCTTTCATCAGAAAAGAAGTAACAAAGGCAGAAGCTCTTGCTTACTTCACGGAGAAAAACGACGAGTACAAGCTTGATTTGCTTTCAAACTTAGAAGACGGTACCATTTCATTCTACACTCAGGGTGGATTTACCGATTTGTGTCGTGGACCTCACATTCCAGATACGGGTAAAATCAAAGCCATCAAGTTGATGAGTATAGCCGGTGCTTACTGGAAGGGCGATGAAAAGAACAAACAATTGACCCGTGTTTATGGGATTACTTTCCCAAAAGCCGCTCAATTAACAGAATACTTGGAGTTGCTTGAAGAGGCGAAGAAACGAGATCACCGTAAGTTAGGTAAAGAACTTGATTTGTTTCACTTTTCGGAGAAGGTAGGACAAGGTTTGCCACTATGGTTGCCAAAAGGTGCGGCATTGAGAGCGCGTTTGGAAGATTTCCTAAAGAAGGCACAACGCAAGGCCGGTTACGAGCCAGTAATCACCCCGCACATTGCAAATAAAGATCTTTACGTGACCTCTGGTCATTACGAAAAATACGGAGCAGACTCTTTTCAACCCATCGAAACTCCTGCAGAAGGAGAGGTGTACTTGTTGAAACCAATGAACTGTCCGCACCACTGCGAGATTTACAAATCTCGTCCGCGCTCTTACCGCGATTTACCAATCAGATATGCGGAGTTCGGAACCGTTTACCGCTACGAGCAGAGTGGGGAGCTGCACGGTTTAACACGTGTTCGTGGATTTACTCAAGACGACGCGCACATTTTCTGCACTGTTGACCAAGTAAAAGAAGAAGTAGGGAAGGTGATTGACCTTGTACTTTACATTTTCAAGACCTTGGATTTTAAAGACTATGTAGCTCAAGTTTCTTTACGAGATCCGGAGAACCCGAAGAAGTACATCGGGTCTGTTGAGAATTGGGATAAAGCAGAGAAGGCCATTGCTGAAGTGGCTAACGAGAAAGGTTTGACTACCGTAGTTGAATATGGTGAAGCAGCGTTTTACGGACCAAAGCTTGACTTTATGGTGCGTGATGCCATTGGTCGTAAATGGCAACTTGGAACCGTACAAATCGATTACAACTTACCAGAGCGTTTTGAATTGGATTACGTTGGAGCAGATAACGAGAAGCATAGACCAGTAATGATTCACCGTGCTCCTTTTGGAAGTATGGAACGTTTTGTGGCGATTTTGATTGAGCATTGTGCAGGTAAATTCCCCATTTGGCTCACTCCAGAGCAAGTTAGAATCCTTCCTATTAGTGAGAAATTCCACGAATATGCACAGGGACTTTCAGAAGTGCTTGAAAATTACGATATTCGCGCCCTCGTAGACGAGCGAGCTGAGAAAATCGGCAAGAAAATACGCGATACAGAAGTGGAAAAAGTACCTTACATGTTGATTGTTGGGGAAAAAGAAGCAGCATCGGGTACAGTGTCTGTGAGAAAGCAAGGGGAAGGAGACTTAGGGTCTTTAACTCCACAAGCGTTTGTAGAACTCATTAACAATGAGATTAAAGAACTCTTGGAAAAACAGTAAACTAATAATTTAGAGTCATAGCAATACGAAGAAAAAAATCTTCCTTTAAAGGAAGAGTTAGAAAAGAAGACGAACACAAGATCAACAAAAAGATCACTGCTCGTAAAGTACGTGTAGTGGGAGACGATGTTGAGAGTGATGTTTATTCCATTGAAGATGCCTTGAAATTGGCTGAAGAGAGGGAGTTGGATTTGGTCGAGATTTCGCCAAAAGCCGATCCTCCTGTCTGCAAAATTGTTGACTACAAGAAGTTCTTGTACATGCAAAAGAAAAAGCAGAAAGAACTCAAAGCAAAACAAAGCAAGGTCGTCATCAAAGAAATTCGTTTCGGACCAAATACTGACGATCATGATTTTCAATTTAAGTTGAAGCATGCTCACAAGTTTTTGGAAGAAGGCTCTAAAGTAAAGGCGTACGTATTTTTTAAAGGACGTACGATTGTATTTAAGGAAAGGGGAGAGATTCTCTTGCTTAAATTTGCTACGGAATTAGAAGAAGTTGGAATCGTGGAACAAATGCCTAAACTTGAGGGTAAGCGTATGACCATGATGATCAATCCAAAAAAGAAAATATAATTAATAAACAATCAGGGCGATGCCGAAGATGAAAACAAAATCCAGTGCGAAGAAGCGTTTCAAGTTCACTGGTACCGGTAAGATCAAGCGCAAGCACGCTTTCAAAAGTCACATCTTGACTAAGAAAGGGACGAAGCAAAAGCGTAATCTTACCCATTCAACAACCGTAGATAAAGCTGATGTGAAAAACATCAAGACTCAACTCTGCGCGTAAATTAAATTAATTGGTCTGTTTAACCCGATTGCAAGTTTTAAGTCTCAATAAAGAGCGCTTGCTGTCAAAACAAATGAAAGATGCCTAGAAGTAATAATGCAGTAGCATCAAGAGCCAGAAGAAAAAGAGTTCTTAAAATGGCTAGAGGGTACTATGGTGCCCGTAAAAACGTATGGACAGTTGCAAAGAATGCCGTTGAAAAAGGTATGCAATATGCTTACGTTGGTAGAAAACAAAGAAAACGTCAGTTCAGACGCCTTTGGATTACTAGAATTAACGCAGGTGCAAGACAACACGGTATGTCGTACTCTCAATTTATGGGAGCGGTGCATACACACGGTATTGAATTGAACAGAAAGGTTTTGGCTGACTTGGCCATGAACCACCCTCACGCGTTCAAAGCTATCGTGGATAGAGTGAAATAAGCACTTTGATAGAATATTTAAGAAAAAGACTGGTCGTGTGCCGGTCTTTTTTTTGCCCTTTATTTCTATTTTCACACTGGAACAATAATTGCCAAGTTTAGAACCGATAACAAAGGCCTCATGAAATACATCTTTCTTCTACTTATCTTCATCTCTTCTTCTACCTATGCTCAACGAGATAAAGATGCTCTGCGTCAAATCAATGAAAAAACAAAGGTCTATATTCCTGAAAGCGCTGAATGGTACAATGTCAGGCAAGCCTTCAATACGCTTGACGTTAGAAAAAAAGTAATGATCATTCATTTCTGGGATCCAAGTAACCCGCTCGGAGATATCGCCTTGCAAGAAGTTAAAAACATGGCCGATAACCGCAGGCAAACCCTTGTAATTTCTCTTATCCGAAGCGATCTGCCAAATGCGAAAAATAAAGCTTGGGTAGAAGGACTGCTCGAAATGTACGACGTTAACCACCCAGTAGCTGTTTTAGATGATTTAAGTGCGCTATTGCCCTACGAACTGGATGAATACGGCTCTTTTATTTGTGTAATGGAAAACGGACAGCTTTTCAAGACGCTCTCGATTTTTGATGAAGACAGAAGCTTACCGGCCTACCTCGATAGTATCACCTTGAACGACAAGAATCCTAGCTTAAGCAGCATCCCAAATGCCAACGAATTGCTCAACGAAACGCCCAGAGTCGATGCACTCTTTGATCTTCCCGTAAGTATTTGTGCCGATAATAGATCAGGCCGAATCTTTGTAGCCGATGCCCGAAAACAACAGATTATTGTCATTTCAGACGACGGACGAGTGATTGAAACTGTGGGAATTGGGGCTAAGGGAAATGCTGAAGGACGTTTCTCTTTGGCGAGATTTAACCGGCCAGCAGGTATGGCCTTTGATGAACAACGGAACTTGCTGTATGTAGCAGACATGCTCAATCATCAAATAAAAGTGCTTGATTTTAATTTAGGAGAAGTAAGGAATTTACTTGGCTCAGGTTCAAAAAGCCTTATTCCGCCTACACAAGTGGATGGAACCAGCGCTGCTATTGACCAGCCTTCAGACCTGCTTTTGGTAGGCAATGATCTTTATATTTCAATGATGGGCGATAAGCAACTTTGGAAGATGAACCTGCTTACGAAACGAGCAGTGCCCATAGCCGGAAAAGGAGATTATAAACTTCAAGATGGAATAGGAAGAGATGCGAGTTTTGAAACCATGTCGTCTCTAACCTTGGATGAACAAGGGAACATCATGGTGATTGATCAGAATAAACCCTATTATCGTTTGGTAAACCCACAAACAAATGAAGTAAGCACCGTGCACTACTCCAGCGAGAATCTTGATAATGAAAGCGCTTACACAAGCGTATTAATCAAAGACACGGAGCGCTTTTACTTAGATGCTTCAGCTAACCGAATGATTAAATTTCCTAATGGAGAAAAACCAAGTGTATTTGTTGGAAGTGCGGATGGAGATGGAACCTACCTCGATGGCAAAAAAACAAAATCTCGTTTTTGGAATCCTATTGACATGTGCTTCTTGGGGAATGAAATTTTAGTGCTCGATCAGTTTAACCGATTGATTCGACGTGTAAATACGAAAAAGGCCAAAACCAGTACACTACAGTTGAGTGATTACAAGTTCATCTTTATGAGTGCTGATGCCTATACCTTAAAGCATTTTGAATATTTAGAAGAGCTATCTATTCGCTACAACGAGCGAAATGAAGTGGCCATTAACATTCAGTTGCCACCAGGTTACAAATGGGATAAAGAAGGACGAAATGAAATCGCAATCATTGAAGAACGGGAGCATCGTTTGCTAAACACAGACCCAACAAGTGGATTTGTAGTTCTTGATGTGATGGCAGATGCCTTTTTTCCCAACGTCAGTGTTCAGCTTTTCATGACCGTCAAAGATGATGATGGACGCATTCAGTTCAAGTGCGTTGTACTCACCATACCTTTCTTATTCCATGAAGATGGTGAAAATGACTTTGAAATACCTTATCGCCCTTTTGACTAGTTGGGAACTATTCTCCGTCTAAAATCCTGCCTTTTCCCAAAGCAGCTGGAGTGTAAGTAGGCTCAAGTTGTAAGGCCATGTCGTAATCGGCAAGAGCTAAGTTGACCTCGTCTAAACTCTCATGGCAAAGCCCACGATTGAAATAAGCTTGATAGTACTGCGGGAAAAGTTCGATTGCAAGACTGAAGTGGGCAAGCGCTTTACGGTAGTTTAATCGGTACTCAAGTTCAATGAACCCCTGGTTAAATGCAGCGGCGGCATTGCTTGGGTCGATGTCTAAAATGTCTTGATAGAGGATTTTAGCTTCAGTAAATCGGGTAGTGTCGCTTAATCCACTTTGCTGCAGATAATATGCGGCGGCGTATTTTGCTTCAACACTTTTTGGTCTGAGATCCATTGCTGTGTTGAAGTATTCCATGGCCAAATCACTTCCAGCCTGAGAATACAACAAACCAGCTTCAATGTAGGCTTCGTAGAAATTAGGATTAACCTCAATAGCTGTTTGGTACGAACTTACTGCTAAAGATGAATCACCTGTTTCCTTATAAATTCGTCCTTTCATATAATAGGCTTGGTCGAGCTGTTCATCGATACGTAAAGCCGAATTAATCTGATCCACAGCCAAACCGTATTGCTTGAGGTGAATATTCATTTCCGCACTTTTTAACAGGCAAGCGGTATTTTCTGGATTGATTTCCAAGCAGTGCTGATATTCTACCATGGCATCTTCATAACGCGTGCTGGCATAAAGAAGCTCACCTTTTTCAAAAATAGCAATATCAAAATCAGATTTGATTTCAATGGCTTTGTCGAAGTCGAGCAGAGCCTTATTGGCTTGACCTTCTTTAGCAAAAATACGTGCACGCTCGAGGTATAAGTTTGCTTTCAGTGGAGAAGCTATAATGGCTTCGTTCAAAGAATCAAGAGGTGAGGTAGCTTTTGTAAGATCTGGATTTTCTTGCATGCTCGGGCTGTCACAAGCCACTAGGGTAAGGCATGATAGGACAAGGATGAAAAAGGACTTTTGCATGTGGTAAAAATAGAAAAAGTCTCGTGAGGCTCACGAGACTTTATAAACAAGTATATTTAATATTTAGCCTATTCTGACTTAGGACTTGAACTAGAATTAGGATTGAGCGAATCTTTGATTTTGTTCTCAAGCTCTTCAAGCAATTCAGGGTTGTCTTCAAGCAATTGCTTCACAGCATCTCTACCTTGGCCCAATTTCGTTTCACCATAAGAGAACCAAGAACCACTTTTCTTCACAATATTTTGCTCAACACCAAGGTCAAGTACTTCTCCTGTTTTAGAGATTCCTTGTCCATACATGATATCGAATTCAGCTTTTGTGAAAGGAGGAGCAACTTTATTCTTAACCACTTTCACTTTCGTTCGGTTACCAATCACACGCTCGCCATCTTTGATTTGTGAGCTTCTTCTAATGTCTAAACGAACTGAAGAGTAAAACTTCAATGCATTTCCACCAGTTGTTGTTTCGGGGTTTCCGAACATCACTCCAATTTTCTCACGCAATTGGTTGATGAAGATACAGCAGCAACCGGTTTTGCTAATGGTAGAAGTTAATTTTCTTAGCGCTTTTGACATCAATCGAGCTTGAAGTCCAACTTGTGAGTCAGACATTTCTCCTTCGATTTCAGCACGAGGCGTAAGTGCAGCCACAGAGTCAATCACCAACAAATCAACAGCTCCAGAACGAATCAAGTTGTCTGCGATTTCGAGGGCCTGCTCACCATTGTCTGGTTGAGAGATCAAGAGGTTCTCAATGTCTACCTTTAAGTTGGCAGCATAGAACTTGTCAAAAGCATGCTCAGCATCGATAATTGCACAAATACCACCCAACTTCTGAGCTTCAGCAATGGCGTGAATAGCCAAGGTTGTTTTACCAGAAGATTCTGGACCGTAGATTTCAATGACTCTTCCTTTTGGTAAGCCACCTACACCTAAGGCAATATCTAAGGTTAATGAACCTGTTGGGATGACGTCGATTTTTTCAACTGCCTCATCTCCAAGTTTCATTACGGTTCCTTTTCCGTATGTTTTTTCGATTTTGTCGAGCGTTAACTGCAAC
>JAQWFN010000099.1 GCA_029238785.1 Flavobacteriales bacterium
TCCTAAAGTGCTTTGGGAAAAACCGAAAGAATCTGATGAATTGCACGTATATCGTCGAATGAATGTTTGGGGTAGTGGTGGAGCACATACCACTTACTTCAAGCACATCGATGACATACTCATTCAATTATTCAATTAACCGATTCACGAACAACCCAAAGGAATTGTTGATATGGGCTGCGGAAACGGTGCTTTCCTTGAACATGTTTTCTCGGTAATTGAACAGCGCACGGCGAGAGGTAAAATGCTCGAAGATCACCCACTATTCTTGGTTGGGGCAGATTATAATAAAGCTGCACTCAGTGTTACAAGAGCGAACTTAATTCAAGCAGACATTTGGGCGAAAGTAATTTGGGGCGATATCGGGAGGCCTGATATTCTCGCAAAAGATCTGAAAGAAGACTACGGCATCGAACTGGAAGACCTCCTGAACGTTAGAACTTTCCTCGATCACAATAGAGTATGGGAAGACGTAAAGGAAAAGAACGTTTCTGAAAGTAAATCAAAAGGCGCCTACGCTTTCAGAGGAAATAGAATCAAAAACAACGAAGTAGAAGAGAACCTAAAGATGCACTTGGAACGATGGAAACCCTTCGTGCATAAATTTGGTTTGTTGCTCATTGAATTGCACACCATAGCGCCAGAACTGACGGCTAAAAACTTAGGGAAAACAGCCGCTACTGCTTACGATGCTACGCACGGTTTCTCAGATCAATATATTCTCGAAGTAGATACTTTTCTTGAAACGGCAGCTAAATCCGGACTCCATCACGTACCTGAACACAGCTTTCGTTTTCCAAATTCAGAACTAGCAACGGTGAGCATCAACTTACTAAAAGGCTGAATCAAGAAATAAGCGTAAAACACAAAAAGGGTTCTCATTGGAGAACCCTTTTTTACTTAAAGAACTTTTCTAAACCTATTTTGACATCAACTGAATCTCTTCAGCTTGCTCAATAAGTTGCTTTACATAAGAACGGTGCGCTTTTGTTTGGGTGTCGCCAGCGTTACTGTTCATCATTTTATCAATTCGTTGAAGCTCATACCAAGCCATACTCTGAGCAGCATAGGCGTATTTAGATTTAGGTGAAATCATATTGACCAAGCGCTTCACATACATGACTTGTAGTTGCTGACGAGTGATGTTAACAGAACCGTTGATGTCTGCTTTGAACACAGAATTGGTCAAGTCGGTCATCATCTCATCTAACTCATAGGTGTTGCCATATTGCTGACTATTGATGATGCGCTGAGTGGTATTTGGGTGAAGCAAATGACCCAAGCAATTAGATTGAATCATCAAATATCGCTCTTGTAATTTCGGATCATCAGTCATAACAAAGTGATTAAACCCTCTGCGTTGTGGCAACAAGTAGTTGAACAAATCATCTGGTGCCTTAAAGGCGTCTGGTGAGAAAACAAAGCGGTCCAATGCTTTCATCGCTGCTTTTTGCTCGGCTTCACTCACAGGCTCAAGGGGTTTGTTTTCAGTATCGCCTTTCATAGAACGATCGTAACGTACACCACCAATTTGTCTTGTCATGATGGCGGTTTGAGTTGCTTTTTCTGAAGTCAAAATAAGGAAGGCTTGACGAAGTTCGTGGTAGCCATTTCCATCCTCAGTGTAATTGTCCATCAACTTCGGCATCAGCTCATCAACCAACTCACAACGTTCAACGGCATAAGCCACGGGCTCCTTAGAAAGGTCATAAATGTTTACATCAGGGTTCATTCCTTTTCCCGCTCCACGCATGTCGTCGGCATCATTACCAAAGGCCAATTTCGGATCAGAAGAACGTGAAAGAATTTTCTCCAAACGAGCTTCTTCAGCAAGCGGATCAGCCATAGCTTCAGAATAGCCATACTCAATCACCCACTTATCATATGGTCCTGGCGCTGTATCGTAGTAAAGGCTTTGTTCTGCCGGATTACCTTGGAAGTTAATTGCAGGATACTCCATCACCGAGTTACATAAACCGGTTTGGGCAACAAGTTCTGGGTTTTTAATTTCATCCATACTCAACATGGTTGATCCGTGCATGTTGTGCATCATTCCAAGGGTATGGCCTACTTCATGCAAAACCAAACGGTACAAGGTCTGCTTAACAAAATCCTTTTCTGCGGCTTTGTCCATATTCATAGCGCGCATGGCTGATCTACCAAAGAGTAAATTGTGTTGCATGCCTCTTCCAATGTCGCAACGGTGCATATCAGCAATAATATCTTCCTTGCTTAATTCACTTTCATCATTCTCTAATCCAACAGTTGCAAATACTTGCTCTCTGAAGAGTCGATTAGAAATACTGCTGAACTCTAACATAATGTCTGCTCCTAAAATTTCTCCTGTGCGTGGGTTAACGAAACTCGGACCATAACCACCAAATGGCGGTCGAGGAGAAGAAGTCCAACGCAATACATTGTAACGAATGTCTCCAGCGTCCCATTTAGCAGTATCAGGCTGGATCTTCACCACTACGGCATTTTTAAATCCTGCCAATTCAAAGGCCTCATTCCAGCGCTCCACACCCTCCTTGATGATTGGGCGAAACTCTTCTGGTGTTGTATTCTCAATCCACCAGGTGATTGGCTCTACAGGCTCGGATAATGCCGCCCCTGGATCTTTCTTCACCAAATTCCAACGGTGAATCATGTCTCTGTAAGGTGTTGCATCAAAACTGGTCATGTCATCAACTTGGGTCATGAAAAAACCAATTCTTGAATCATCACGACGAGGCTCATAATTGTTCTCCGGAACGGCTAATATGCTGTGTCTGTAGTTCACAGAAATGCTTCTCACATCCGTTACTGCGGCGCTTCCACCTCTTCTTGGAGAAGGGTTGTCATAAACATACTGCACAGAAATCTCGGTGTTTTCTGGATAGTTGTTGACCAATTTCACCTTTGATTTAGAGTTGTTCAAACCGCCCAATAAACTTGGGAATGCCGGATTGCTTGGTGGCTTCACCATTTGAAACTTCTCGCTCAAGAAAAGGGCATCTCCACTAATAAGATACAAGCTGTCGTTGTGCGCTTCAATCTTTTCGGAAGCAAGAATTGGGGTATTGATATTGGCGTTCTTGGCCTTGCTCAAGGCATTGTTCTCGTCGTAATAGTAGGCTGTGTTTTCCTCAAGTACTTCAATGTTCTCAAAGTGCTTATGGAACTTAATGATTTTTGATCCTTGATATGAACCTCTAAAAAAACCAGCATCTAGAACACCGTCTTCCACCTGAGAAAAATAAATGTACTCTTGCTCAAACTGTTCTTTGGTTAGACCCAGATAACTTTTCCCCGTTACCGTGTCTTGATAAACCTTAAACAAGCCGTCAAATTCAATACAGCTTTTAGTCAGATCTTTGATGCTTTTGTCCTTGTCTGGAGCAGCAGCTTCGGTTTTTCCTTTTTTCTTCTTTTTCGATTTTTGAGCTGAAGCAGGTGAAGCAACAAGCATAAACCCGCAAAGTACGGCGGTGAACGTGAATATTTTTCTCATGTGGTTTTGATTGTGGGCTTGAATTTAGGGGAATTTTTGTGGACTTATATCCGAAATGGCTTTTGATATTGGAAGCTAAGGCTTAAAAAAAGCTAATAAGCAGAATTTAGCCCGAGCTGTAGTAGGTGAAAATGCCTCAAAAAAGGTAAAAGCTCTCAGTACTTGTTTCTAGATGAACAAAGGCTTGACAATGTTAAAGCATTAAAAAAGGTGGTCGAATTAAGTCATCAAGACTACATCGCCACCTTTAATCAATGAGTTGCTTAGATTACTGAGCCATATCCGTTTGGCCGAGCATCTTTAACATCTTACCGTGGTAAATCAAGGCCTCGCGGAAAGTTGCTCTACTGTGATAAGGAATGCCATATTCTTTCGCCGTAGCCTCTATAATAGGGGCAATTTTGGAGTAGTGAACGTGACAAATGTTCGGGAACAAATGGTGCTCCACTTGGAAGTTCAAACCACCTACTAACCATGAGAAGATGCGCTTTTTAGGAGCAAAGTTCTGTGTGGTCATCAATTGGTGAATTGCCCAGTTGTTGTCAATTTTACCACTCTGATCTGGAAGAGGGTAAGCCGATTCTGGCATCACGTGAGCTGGTTGGAAGATCATCGCCAAAATTAAACCAGCGATGAGATTCATCACAATAACACCTAAAGCTACTACCCACCAAGATACCGGTAAAAGGAACATTGGTAAGAACACAATTAAGCCCCAATAGATCACCTTAGAAAAAGTAAGTTCTAACATGACTCTTTTAAAGCTTTTTTGAGATGCAGGCTCTGCAAGTCCCATTTTGTGGTATCGCTTCAACTGTTTAAAGTCTTTTACCATCAACCAAGAAAGGGTCATTAAGCTATACAACACCCAAGCATAAACATGTTGGTACTTGTGGTGCTTAAGACGAGGTTGGTGAGGCGAAAAACGCATCACTGCTCCTGGGTTAATGTCTTCATCTAAACCATCAACATTCGTGTAGCTGTGGTGTAGCATGTTGTGCTGAATTTTCCAGTTCAGAGCGTTCCCGCCAACATAATTCAACAATAGTCCCATGTACTTATTCACCTTTGGATTTTTAGAATAAGCACCGTGGTTAGCGTCGTGCATGATGCACAAACCAATTCCTGTCATTCCAAAGCCCATCAATATGTACATGAAGAAAACCATCCAAGGATTTTGAATGAAACCTGCAATCATGAGGACATAAGGAGTGGTGAACAAAGTGACCATGAATATGGACTTGATGACCATAGTGGCATTTGCTTCTTTTGGTGTGTTGTTCTCTTTAAAGTAACCCATCACGCGCTTGCGGAGGGTAGTTAAGAACTCTTTTTCGACGGTGTTATCAAACTTCGCCGCTTGAAAATTACTCATATGTTTGTTTAAGATCTTGTGTCTTTCCTAAATAACCAGAATACACTTGGTGATTTACAAATATCGCCTAATCAAAGGCCAAATCAAAGGAAATTGAGCGTTCATTTATCCAATGCACATGCAAGGAGGGATGAGCTGTATTCATCGAGGTATGAGCGCTTATGAAACGGCTGATGTTAGTAATTTATTCAATTTAATTATGTAATAAACCTACTTGTTTCGGCTTAAAAACAATGAAATAGAACCAAGTTCCGATAAGGATTAGTCCAAAAAAGAATGCTAAGACGCTATCAGTCAGGTAATAAACTAATCCGAGTAAAGGGAAGGCCAGAATTCCAAGTAAATGCGCCTTTCCTTGATTTCCCTTTTTGCTCAATTATAATCCAGGGATTAATCCTTTCGCGCTTGAAGCCATTTCAGCCTCATTAATCTTGTCTGCTTGTTCTAAAGCTTTGTTAAATACAGTAAGGAGTAAGTCTTGTAAGTCCTCCTTATCGTTCATGAGCTCGTCCGAAATGATCACATCCAAAACTTTTCGGTTGCCAGTCATTCTCACTTCAATTCCTTCAACTTTGGCTGAAACACTCATGCTGTCCAGCTTTGTTTTGCTCTGAGCTACACTCGCTTGCATCTGCTGTAGCTTCTCCATCATATCTCCAAACATGTTTCTCTTTTTTACAAAGGTAAAATTAACGTGATTTGCATCTATAAGCATGAGCAAAGAATCTCAACAAACCCGCCTTTTTTATCTCCTATCGGGAATACTCCTTCTGGTTTTTCTCGCATTGAATATGGTCAATGATCGTTTCGAAACGTGGGACCTCAAGGTCTATTACGATGCTTTGGAACAAATGAAAGCGGGGAATTCGCCTTACGGACAAGCCTTTGGACTGTCTAGTGGCTTTTATAAGTACTCCCCAATTGCGGCCTACTTGTTTTATCCCTTGTCTTTGCTGGGGTGGACAGCAACAAAAATCATTTACTACCTGCTCATTGGCGCAAGCATGATCGTTCTGCTGCCTAAAATCCTGCTTCAAGTTCAAACTTACTTAGGACGAAACCCACTGGCAAAGTCTTTACTGATTCCTTTAATGATGCTGTTACTGTTTCTTGGAGGTCACCTCGCTAGAGAGCTCTATCTAGGTAATGTGAATTGGCTTTTGTTTGTCGGACTCCTTCTTGTGCACAAATACCGGAAGTCGAATGGAATTTTGAGCGGGTTGATATTGGGAGTCCTACTCGCATTTAAACCCCACTTTGTGTTTATCCTACCGTGGCTCGTAATGAGGAAAGAAGCTAAAGTATTACTAGCTACAGGCCTTTCATTTGGTGCACTGCTTGTACTGCCAGCCCTTTTTCTCGGCTGGACCGAAAACCTCAACTTGCTTAGTGAGTGGTTGCTGACCATGCAAGGACACAATGTGGCCCTTTACGATAGCCCGAATACAGTATACTACCTGCTTTCTCACTTATCGTTCAAACTGATAAGCGGAAATACCATCATCGTTCTAAGCTTGGCCGTGGTGGCTTTTTCAATTCTTTTCTGGATGATGCGCCATTTCCGCAGAGAAAAGCAAGAGCCAAAATTGCGCGATGTTCATTCAAGCTTGGAGTTTTTCACCATCACGGCGCTCATTCCAAACTTGGTGCACACCGATACGGAGCACTTTATTTGGTCAACAATAATCATCGCCTTGATGATCTTATTGGCTTATCAAGAGAAAAAGCAGGTTCTTTTTGGGGTGATGATGCTTGCGCTTATTCCATTCTCATTAAACACACCAGATCTCTGGGGTAGAGCAGGAGTGGAGCTTTTAAATCAATCGGGTAGCCTTGGGATAGCCAATTTACTGATGATTTTAAGCACGCTGTTCATTTTTGAAAAGTTCTTGAGTGCAACTAGTCGCGCGACTTCTTGATCTTTTCATAAGCGTTCTGGACCGCTACAAACTTCTTCTCAGCGGCAAGTTTATGTTCTTCCCCCAAATGAGCCACTTTATCTGGGTGGTACTTCACGGCCATTTTTCGATAGGCCTTTTTTACTTCATCATCACTAGCTCCCTGTTTTAATTCAAGAACGGCATAAGCGCTATCCAGGTTGTTTTCTTCGAGATGAAGTAGGCTTTGAACATCAATGCTTCTTACACCCAAATATTGAGCAATTCTAAAAAGCATGTTTCGTTCAGAAACATCAACATTACCATCAGACTTGGCAATTCCTGCGAGGTACTGTACCAGTAATAAGCGACCGCTATGGTCCATGAAATAGCGAATTTGCTCGCAAACCGGACGAACATCGATGTCTTGTTCTAAAACCCGTTTTAAGGTTTGAAGGTACTCTCCCGTTTGATTTTCGGTAAACTGTTTATTAAAAAATGCCTTCACATAGGCCAATTCGCTTTTTAAGATCTTCCCGTCTGCTTTCATCATCGCGGCAGTAAGCACAATCAATGAGGCAGCAAAATCGCCACTACCAGTCTGTGGTCGCTGAGTAGATTGGTAACGCTTACGGTAGTCGCTTGTAGGCTGCTCAACGCTCATGTCGCCTCTAAACACCTCCTCGAATACATGTCCAAGCGCCACACCAATAATACCGCCAACCGGCCCCATAAAAGCCCAACCCGCCAAACCACCTAAAATCTTACCAAAAGCCATCTAAAAACACGTATTCATTAAATTTTCATTTCATTTTATTTCGGGAGTCGGGAGTCGGGAGTCGAGAGTCGGGAATTTGCATGTTCAATAGCTATCATCCAAAGTTCGTCATCCATATCCGCTCTAAAAAAACAATTCCTCATTCGTCATTCCTCATTCCCAAATTACCAACTACCACCTGCACCGCCGCCGCCAAAACTTCCACCGCCGAAGCCTCCAAAACCGCCACCGCCGCCAAAACCACCGCCTCCGCCGAAGCCCCCGCCGCCAAACGGACCACGACCACCGTTAAAATCGTCCCAGCGACCGGTATGACTACCGCCTTGGTTTAAAAGCAACATGAACGCCGCCCAGAAGCCAATTTCATTGATTTGTGAATAGCGATGGGCACGATAAGAGAACCTGCCCATTCCAGATAAAAACATGAATCCAAAAACAATCACCACGCCCCAAGGAAAGCGGCGTTGTTTGATTTTGGAGCTTTTCTTTGAGGAATTAGCATTTCCCGTAGCGTATTGATATTCACCTTTAGCCAGTTCCATCAAACGCTGTGAAGCATCTTCAATGCCTTTTGGATAATTATTCGCTCGAAAAGCGGGGAGAAGCTGTTCTTCAACAATGCGCTTCGCATAGATATCAGGTATGGCACCTTCCAATCCATCACCAACAGCAATAAAGGTTTTCCTAACCTGAGTTCCAATGACTAAAACGAGTCCGTTAGCCAAAGAATCTGTACCAACGCCCATTTGATCTCCGGCAGTGTTGGCATAATGCCAAGCTTCATCACCACAAAAATCAGGATGTGTTATTACCACCAGTGAGTTCGAGGTACTCACGGCAAAGTTGGACAACTTGTTGTTGAGTTGGGCCTCTTGAGCATCACTTAGAACATCACCCAAATCATAAACAAAAGTGCCCTGTATAGCTTCCGGAATGCACACCTTCTTGCGTTCAGACATCTGACACGATGTTCCAAGAAACAACGCCAACATGAGCAACAAGGGCAAAAATAATTGTTGTTTAGTCATCAAGATTTTCCAAATGAGATTTGATTCGGCAATTCGTTTTGATCATCTTTTTGATAAGGGAAGTGGGTGGTGAGTTGCTTACCAGTGCTTAACACCGCATTCACTACAGCATCAACAAAACGCTCTTCTACACAATCATTGATCATTTGTGTTTTGATTTCATTCCAAAAGTCCTTTTCCACTTTCGCGTTGATCCCCGCATCGCCAATAATCGCCAGCTTTTTGTCTTGAATGGCCAGATAAATCAACACGCCATTGCGCAAATCGGTTTGATGCATTTCCAACTCCTCAAAAAGAAAAGCGGCCCTGTCGAGCACGTTTTCTTTGCATTTGTTATCAATGTGCACACGGATCTCTCCAGACGTTTGGAGCTCAGCCTGAGCAATTGCGTTTTCGATGCGCGATTCCTCAGCTGGTCCAAATACATCATACATGTCGCGCCCCTTAGCCATTATTTGAAGTTGACTTTTGGAGCTACATCAGCACCTTCGCTCGATGAGAACATTTCTCTTTTTTCGAAACCGAACATTCCTGCCATAATGTTGCTCGGGAATTTTCTCACTTTCTTGTTGTAAACCTCAACCGACTCGTTGTACTTCTCACGAGAAAATGCAATCCTGTTTTCGGTTCCTTCAAGTTGTGCTTGCAATTCTAAGAAGTTCTTGTTGGCCTTCAAATCAGGGTATTGCTCAGAATAACCTAACATGCCTCTCATAGCAACGCCCAATCTGTTCTGAGCGACCTGAAATTGCTCTATACCGTTTTCATCTACGCTTTTCATAGCGCCAAATGCTGCGGCACGAGCTTGAGTAACTTCAACCAGAGTGGATTTCTCAAAATCGGCATAACCTTTAACGGTTTCCACCAAGTTGTCTATGAGGTCAAAACGTCGCTGATACTCCGTTTCTACGTTACCCCAAGTTTTTTCTGCCTGTTCATCCACAGATACCAAGCCGTTGTAGCTAAACATCGCCATGAGGCCAAACAAGGCGATCAAAGCAAGGGGAATAATTAATCCTAATCGTTTCATGTGTTCTTAGTTAATGAGTTCAATGCTTCTTTTGATGAAGGAAGTTAAAGCTTCTCCTTTTAATAAACCTTGAGACAAACGGGCCAAATCGGTAGCTTGTTTGATCATGGCTTTTTTCTTTTCTGCATCGGCCTCTTCAACTATTTTCCCAATCAATTCATGGTTGCTGTTGATCATGATCTGATAGTTGTCTGGCAGCTCACCAAACATGGTCATGCCACCACCTCCAGCTGCTTGCTGCTCTTTCATTCGTCTCATGAACTCTGATTGCGTAATCACAATCGGACTCCCACTAGGGCTCATGCTGGCGAAAGAAACGCTGTAAGACTTGTTATTCAATACTTCTTCAACGATGGGCTGAAGGGCTTCTTCTTGTTCTTTGCTGAGTTTTGAAGGTAAGGCATCCTCTTTTTCAATCAAACGCTCAACAACATCAGCATCAACGCGCTTAAACTGCACTTCGCTATCTTGTCCTTCGAGTTTGGTCATCAAGTGAGATACTAAAGGACCATCGAGTTGGAGTACTTCATATCCATGCTCTTCAATCTCGCTCAAATAAGCGTGGTGCGCCTCCATGTCAGGCGTGTAAAGAATGACGATTTTACCGTTTTTATCTTTCTGATTGTCCTTGACCTTCTCCTTTAGTTCATCGAATGTAAAGTACTCATCCTTAGTGGTTTTGTAAAGGGCGAACTTTGCTCTTTCGTAGAACTTGTCATCAGTCAACATTCCATACTCAGCAAAGACTTTAAGGTCGTCCCATTTCTCCTCGAAATCGCTTCTGTTCTCCTTGAACATGCTGTTCAATTTGTCTGAAACTTTCTTGCTGATGTGGGCTGAAATTTTCTTCACATTCCCATCTTCTTGAAGGTAACTTCTCGAAACGTTCAAAGGAATATCAGGTGAGTCAATAACACCGTGAAGCAGGGTTAAGAACTCAGGTACGATGTTTTCAACGTTATCAGTAATGAACACCTGGTTAGAATACAAATGAATGCGGTTCTTCTGCATGTCCATTTGCTTCTTCAAGCGAGGGAAGTACAAAATCCCGGTGAGGTTGAAAGGATAGTCTACGTTCAAATGAATATGGAACATGGGGTCCTCAAAGTTCATCGGGTAGAGTTCTCTGTAGAACTGGGTGTAGTCATCCGCCTCAAGATCTACAGGCTTTTTCATCCATGCCGGCGAAGGGTTGTTGATGATGTTCGGTACTTCAACACTTACTTTTTTGATTTCACCTTTTTCATCAGTCTCCCCATCTGGAGCATCAACTTGCTCACTGAGCGTTCCATACTGGATGTCAACAGGCATGAACTTGCAATACTTGTTCAAAATGCCCGAAATGCGCTGGTCTTCAAGGAATTCTTGAGAATCTTCAGCAATATGGAGTACGATATCGGTTCCAAAGCCTTCTTTTGTGGTGGCTTCCATGCTGTAATTCGGACTTCCATCGCATTCCCATCGAACGGCTTCTGATCCTTCGCGGTGAGATTTTGAAATGATTTCTACTTTCTCGGCTACCATGAAGGCAGAGTAAAAACCTAAACCGAAATGACCAATAATGGCTTGACTCCCTTCGGCGTCTTTATATTTTTCAACAAACTCTTCTGCTCCAGAAAAAGCAATCTGGTTGATGTATTTCTCCACTTCTTCGGCAGTCATCCCAATACCATTATCTCTAACGGTAAGTGTTCCTGCTTCTTTGTCGAGAATCACCTCAACTTTTAAATTCTCAATTTCCGATTGAAGCTCTCCAAGTCCCTTAAGTGTTTTCACTTTTTGGGTTGCATCTACGGCATTTGAAACTAATTCTCTCAGGAAAATCTCATGATCTGAGTAAAGAAACTTCTTAATGATTGGAAAAATGTTTTCCGTTTGTACGTTGATACTTCCTTGTTGCATGTTATTCTATTTTTTGAACGACATGCCATGAGCAAAGCTTATACCAAGGGGAGTATACTGACACTTTGGCTTTTTGACGATGGAAAGTCAGACAAAAAAGGAAGCATTTGATGTTGAGCGAGGGAAGAAGACTGACTAAATGTACTTTTTCAATAAATCCTCGAGCTCTGCCAAGCTTTGAGCACCTTCAATTTTGTAATCCCAGCGATGATCGATAGCTGTTCCAATGAGTTGATCGCCCCAACCTCCGCCGCCTTGGAGCACGATGATGGGTTTTCGGTAGCACCAAGCGTAGGCGATTTCACTCAATGTTCCTGAGGCGCCACCAACAGCAATAACCACATCAGCCGCTAGCACATTCATGCTGTTTCGAGCATAACCAATACCGCTTGGAATCACAATACTGTTGTAGTCGTTACTCGACTCAAAATCTTCGCCCGGCAATAAACCAATACTTATGCCACCAGCTTCTGAACAACCGCGTGCAACGGCTTCCATTAATCCTGTTCTTCCCCCAGAAATAACGCATGCACCAAGCTTTGCAATAAGGTTTCCTACCTGTAACCCGAGCTCATATTGTGCGTCATTAGCGTCATAGTTTCCAATAACGGTCACTTGTTTTCTTCTCATGAGCACAAATGTAAGCATTGAAGTGATGTACTTAGGAATGGCATACTCAGACACGAATAAGCGGGGTTTTATGTCATTCTTCTTCCTTTTTGATAATTCAGACCGTACCTTTAAAACTCGAAACCTTTACCATGAGAAAGTCCTTACTCTTATTCGCAGTTTTCTGCTGCTCCAACCTTTTTGCCCAAAATTCAATAAGTCTCGATCAAGACCCTGATTGGAGCGCTTTAATGCAAGATCCCAATTGCAATTTCGACTCGCTTTGTGCTGTTTTTGAAAGCCATTGGGAGGGGAGAGAAATTACACAAGGCTGCGGGTACAAACCGTTCAAGCGTTGGGAACAATTGATGCAATCTAGAGTGAAGGCAGACGGCACGGTGCCCAACGGTAGAGATGTGCAAAAGGCCTTTAAGTCGCTACCTAAAAACAAGTCTTTGGGCGGAAACTGGCAGGCGCTGGGGCCTATTTTGGATGATGTTACAACGAGAGACAATATTCGTGGTGTGGGCCGAATGAATTATGTGGCTTTTCACCCCAATGACCCAAACATCGTTTTTGCCGGAGCACCAGCGGGCGGACTCTGGAGAAGCTTCGATGGAGGTGATAATTGGGAGAGCAATACAGACGACTTACCAACACTTGGTGTAAGTTCAATTGCCTTCAACCCACAAAATCCCGACATTATTTATTGTGGAACTGGAGATCGAGATGCGGCAGATTCACCAGGAATGGGGGTGATGAAGTCGGAAGATGGTGGTGAAACCTGGACTTTCATGAATGATGGTATCGAAAACCTCACTGTTGGCGATATGGTGATTTACCCTATCGACCCAAACATTATCATTGCTGCTACTTCCTCTGGAATATTCCGATCTACAGATGGCGCGGTAACTTGGTCGCAAGAGAGCATGAACACCATGAACTACAAAGCAATTGAGTTCAAGCCAGGAGACTCAGAGGTGGTTTACGCTACGGGAAATGGTCGCTTTTTTAAGAGTGAAAACAACGGACAAAGCTGGCAATACATTACCGACGGCATCATTCAAGGGAACAGGATGGTGATTGCCGTTACACCGGCTAACCCTGAACTGGTTTACGTTTTGAGCGCGAATACCTATGAATTCAGATCGCTTTACCGTTCTACAGATTCGGGCGATTCGTTTGAAGAGATGTCGGATTCACCAAACATCCTGAGCTGGTCGGCAGATGGGAGTCAGTCTGGCGGACAAGCATGGTACGACCTCTGTATGGTGGCTGATCCTGAGATTGAAGATCGGCTTTATGTGGGTGGAATTCGAATGAAGCAATCAGACGACGGTGGAGCAACTTGGAGCGATATCCAAACCAACTTTCTTCATGTCGATCACCACTGGTTAGAGTTTTCTCCCCACACGGGCGAACTCTTTCTAGCCAATGACGGCGGAATGTACAAGTATGAAAACAACAGTGAATGGATAGACATTACCGATGGCATCGTTACATCACAAATCTATAAGCTGGGGCAAAGTCCTCATAACCCAAATAAAACCCTCTGCGGATTCCAAGATAACGGTACGAGTCAGTTTACAGGCAGCGTTTGGCAGCGTGTAGGTGGTGGCGATGGCTTCGAGTGCATCTATGATGAAGTAGATCAAAACGTGCGCTATACTTCGCTTTATTACGGCAGAGTTTATAGAAGCTCGTCTGATTATGAAAATCAACAGATCTGTGGTTTGGATGTACTTGGAATTACGGAAGAAGGCGCGTGGTCTAGTCCTTTCTTGATTTCGCGATACAACGATAATCACATGTTCGCAGGATTGAAAAATGTTTGGAGAACGATGAACATCAAAGACCCAGAGAGAGATAGTGTCGCCTGGGAGCGCATTTCCTTCAATCTTGGAAACGATAACAACAGTAATTTAAATAACCTTGAACAATCAAGAGCGAATGAGAACATGCTTTGGTGTTCTAAAGGGTCGCGACGACTCTATCTCACGACAAACGCTTTGGCCACAGTTGATTCAGTAGAGTGGATCGACCTGTCTAACAGTTTGCCTTGGTTGAGCTTCCCGGTTTCAACTATCGAAACACATCCCACAGATAGTGCAACGCTCTACATCGGCTTCAACAATTCGGTTTACAAGAGTATTGATAGAGGCATTTCTTGGGAGGAGTTTAGCGAAGGACTACCGAATGCTTCGATTAACGACATTCTTTATCACATCGGAAGCAACGAGGGCCTTTACGTGGCAACAGACTTAGGTGTGTTCTACAAGGATGCTGATATGACGAGCTTTGTGAACTTCAGTAACGGACTCCCAATTGGAGCTCGAGCTACTGAATTGGATATTTTTTATGGCGATGGCATTGAGAACTCTCGTTTAAAGGCAAGTACCTATGGAAGAGGATTGTGGGAGTCTGATCTTTTTGACGAAAGCACCTTCAATTTCCCATCAACGGCAAGTTTGACCTTCGCAGGGGAGGAGTCGGAAGTTTATGAACCTTTTGAATTGCAAGTGGCGTTTTATAAAAACTTGGAAAACATTCCCGTAAATGGATTAACGCTTGATGATATTCAGGTGAACAACGCCACAATTGCGAATCTTCAAGGTGGACCGGTTTTATTCACCCTTGAGGTGACTCCTTTGGATTTTGGTCCAGTAGAATTCTTCGTTCCTGGCGATGTAATTTTAGACAACGCGGGCATCAGTAATTACGAATCAGACACACTTCAACTCATCTACACTGCAGCACCAGAACCTTTTGGTCCTTTTGGCCCAGGTGGTGTTGGCGCTCTTGAGGAAATGTCGTCTTGGTTAGATGCCAGCTTCGGAACCTTCAATGCCCAAAACGAAGCTGCAGTTGAAGACGGAGAGCGTGTTTTAACGTGGAACGATAGGCTAAGTGCCAGTGCAGGAGCTGTGCAAGAATTGGAAGAAGCCGCACCTGTTTTAAGAATTGGTGATGCCAGCATGAACGGAATGCCCGTGCTCGAATTCAATGGAAATGGCGAGTACATCACCATAGAAGGAGTACGAGCAGCAACTTCGCCAAGTGTCTTTACTGTTGCTCGAGGTACTGAAGTAGAATGGAACGAACACGGATGGATTGCTTCATCACGAGGAAATAATGGCTTTGTGCTTCACCCTTGGAAGGAATCATCACAGTATTCATCCATGGTGATCGATGATGAAGGGAACTATGCTAACGGACCGCAACAATACATCGGAGACGCTGGAGAAACACACCTGTTTGGCTTCATTTATGACTACTCAGAGTTCGGACAAAAATTCTTCACCTTATACGACGACCAAGCATTTTCTTGGAGCGGGGCGAATATCGGGGCAAGAGATCCGGAAGCCTTGATTGATGTGCAACTTGGTTGGGATTTTGACGAGCGCTTTGGTGAAGGACAAATTGCAGAGCATTTCATGTACAACAAACGCATTCACACCAGCCAAAGACGTATCATATCTTCTTATCTCGGAGCGAAATACGGTCGAGATTTTGGTCCGTTCAAGCGCTACGCCATGTTCGACTATCCATACGACGTTGCGGGTATTGGAAAAGAAGGGGAGTATGATTACCACGCAGATGCTCAAGGAACGGGCATTGTTCGCGTGAATGAACCAAGTTCTCTCGACAATGGTGATTACCTCATGTGGGGCTCAGACAATGAAGCATTGGCTTTTGTAAGTGGCCTCTTTCCCTTAGAAAGTGAGCGCTTAGCAAGAACTTGGGCTTACGATGAAACGGGAGATTGTGGTTTTGTGAAGCTGACCTTTGACCTTTCGGACATTGAAAATGTACCAGCGGGAATAGGACTCATTGTAGAAACAACGCCTTTCTTCTTTGTTGGTGGCGAGCCCACCTATACGCCTTTGGTGGATGAAGGAGATGGGATTTACAGTGTGAGCTACGATTTCTGGAATAATGGGGTATTCACCATTGGTGTTCAACCGGCTTTGAGTGTGGCCAATCTTCAAGAAATGGAATGGAGTATCTATCCTAATCCAAGCGAAGGAAACTTGAACATTAGCATTCCACAATGGCCTAATGCATTGAATATGGTGATTAGAGATGCACTAGGTAAAGCAGTGCTTGAATCAAGATTGGATGATTTGAATACACTTGTTGATCTTAACGGATTGAGCAAAGGCTTTTATACTGTTCAGTTGATTTCAACGAATGGAATGGTGGCGAAGAAATTGTTGCTGAACAAATAAAGAACAGGTTTAAATTCAGAGATGAAAAAGTTTTTCAGTTGATTAACAAAAAAGGCGTTTCAATTAAGAAATGCCTTTTTTTAAGCTCTATATTTCAATATATCAATTCTTCACAAATCGTAAGGTCTTGTGCACACCATTCATCTCAAAGTGCACCAAATAGATTCCTGGAGCATAATCGCTGATGTTTTTGTTCATGTTGCCATTGCAAGTGAATTGCTCAATGAGCTGACCAGTAATTCCTCTCACTTCAACTTTCGTGTTGCCTTCAGGCGTGAGCAAACTCAATTCGTCATTGCTCTTTTGGAACAGACGGAAGGTGTAATCTTCTTGAACAGCTGAGTTTTCTTCCACATCAACAGTCATATTAAAGAAGCGATAAACTCGTCCGTTTTCTGGGTTGCCACTTAAACCAGTTAGATCGTAATAATCTTCAGGCACAAGTTCTAAGCTTGGGTTGGTATGATCTCCGCTTAAAAAGTAGCCTGCGTCCCACGTGTTGCTATTGAATGCTGCGTTGAGGAATAAACCGCCACCAATGATTCCATCGTGCACGATGTTATCGTCTTTGATGGTATTAGGTCCGAAACGAAATTCAATATCGTTAGAGCCTTCATAAATCCATAACTAAAAAGAAACGCGGTTGGT
>JAQWFN010000103.1 GCA_029238785.1 Flavobacteriales bacterium
CTATTTCTTGCTTTCACCGGCTTAATCCTCCTCAGTTCTTGTCAAGAAGTGATCGAGCTCGATCTGAATGAAGGCGATGCACAACGCTTGGTGGTGAACGGTTGGATGACCGATCAGCCAGGAAGGCAAAGGGTTGATCTATCTTTAACAACCTCCTATTTCTTTAACGAAGCTCCACCACGAGTGAGCGATGCCGTAGTGAGCGTTACTGACGGAACAGCTACCTGGGTGTTCACTGAAGAAGAGCCGGGAACCTATCGTCCGGAAGCTGATGTGGTGGGCGAAGCGGGCAAAACCTATGTTTTGAACATCGAATACGCTGGAGAAACCTACAATGCGGCGGCAACGCTTCGTGCTAGCAACCCCATGGATTCCATTTATGTGCGTTATTTCGACCCGCTTGAAGAGTTCGGCTTTCCCGCAGATCCATACTACAGCGTTCGTTTGTGGACCGAAGAGCCCGAAGGAGAAGGCGACGCCTATTTGTGGTACACCTTCGTTAACGGTTTCGGCATTCGAGATACCTTGCGCGAGTTGACTTTGGTGGAAGACAGTTTTTACGATGGCGCCTTGATTGAAGACCTCGAAATAGATTTTGTCGATATCGGTACGGAAGCGGTAACGGGCGATACCCTGCGTTTGGAACAATGGAACATTGGCCTAGAGAGCTATGAGGTACTGAACTCCATTCTCAATCAAACCGAATTCCAAGGAGGCCTGTTTGATGCTCCTCCCGCCAACGTGCAAACCAACCTTTCTAATGGCGCACTTGGACTTTGGGGTGCGGCAAGCATTGTAGAGAAATCAACGATTATAACAGAGTAGGATATCCAAATAATGATCTTGGGCCTTTTTTTGGGTGATGATTTTTTGGGTGATGAGCTATCAAGCGTGTTCCAAACCGATCTTAAGGCAAAGGATCTAAAACTTGCTGTTCTTCAACAAGGGGTATCAGGTCTTTCACGGCTTCCTGTACAACATCAATCAAAGCCCTTTTGAGCTTTCGCTTTGAAAAGTACTTGTGAGTAAGCAGTCCTACTGAACGAACAGGCGTGGGTTGCTGGAAATGAACGAGGCGCTTTTTTTCTTCTTCCGAAAAGTCATCTGTAGCTAAATACGGAATAATGGTAATGCCCTTGTTGGCTTTGGTAAAGCGAAGCAAACTGCCCATGGACCCCGATTCAAATTGAAAATTGACCTCAGTTTTGGGATGCTGATTCGAGAGTTCACAAATTTGGTGCACCTGGGCCCGAAGGCAATGTCCCTCCTGCAACAACCACAAATTAGAATAATCGAGCTGATCGATGGAGATGCTTGAAGGATGCTTCCCGTCGCGACAATCATACACCAAGAACGGCTCTGAATAAAGCGGGTACTCCTCCAAATCATCGTCGGCAATAGGAATGGCCAATATGCCAAGGTCTAAATTCCGAACACGAAGCGCTTCTTGAATTTGTGGTGTGGTCATTTCTTGAACACTGATGTTCACCTTTGGAAATAACTCAGCAAAGGGCTTCAAAAAAAGGGGCAGTAAATAGGGAGCAATGGTGGGAATGATGCCGATCTTCAATTCACCCACTTCTTCCCCTTTTAACTCTTGCACAACACTGTTCAAGGTCTCGATTTCACTCGAAATGATGCGCAAACGCTGAATGATGTGCTGTCCGTCTGGGGTAATGGACACCGGTTTGGTTTTTCGGTTGAAGATTTTCACACCAATTTCATCCTCAAAGCGACCAATCATGGTGCTTAGCGTGGGCTGTGTAACGAAACATTTTTCTGCAGCAGCTTCGAAGTTTTTTAAATCCACTACGGCCAATACGTACTGAAATTGCTGTATATTCATAAAGGCGAATTTAATAATATAGACGCTGTTTATAATGGTATTGAAAATATCATTTTTATAAATATAACAAAGCCCTTAGTTTTGGGCCAATCATTAAAGCCAAGAACCCATGAAAAGACTATTATTTATCAGTGCAAGTGTGTTATTTCTTGCCGCCTGCAATTCAGCTCCAGAAAGCACAGAAGCGATGGCGGAAGAAAAGGGCGCTTGTCCGTTTGGATTTGACAAAGGACAATCAACCGGACAAATTATTCAAGGAGAAGGCAAAACCAACAAAGATTGGTGGCCAAATCAAATTGATTTAAGCGTGCTGCGTTTGAACAGCGCGAAATCGGATCCAATGGGCGAAAATTTCGACTACCGAGAAGAATTTACAACCCTTGAGTACGAAGCTTTGAAGCAAGATTTGCGCGATTTGATGACCGATTCTCAAGATTGGTGGCCAGCAGACTACGGAAATTATGGTCCGTTTTTCATTCGTATGGCTTGGCACAGCGCAGGAACATACAGAACAGGCGATGGCCGTGGTGGTTCTAGAGAAGGGCAGCAGCGTTTTGCCCCCCTCAACAGCTGGCCTGATAATGCCAACCTCGATAAAGCAAGAAGATTACTTTGGCCCATCAAACAGAAATATGGAAAGAAGATCTCTTGGGCAGATTTGATGATCTTAACAGGAAACGTTGCCCTAGAATCCATGGGCTTTGAAACCATCGGTTTTGCCGGAGGTAGAGAAGACGTTTGGGAACCAGCAAGCAACGTTTATTGGGGATCAGAAAGCAAGTGGCTCGAAAGCAACCGTTATGCTGAAGGAAGAGAATTGGAGAAACCACTTGCCGCAGTTCAAATGGGATTGATCTATGTGAATCCGGAAGGACCAGACGGAAACCCTGATCCCGTATTAGCAGCGCACGACATCCGCGAAACCTTCGGAAGAATGGGGATGAACGATGAAGAAACCGTGGCTTTGATTGCTGGTGGACACACTCTAGGAAAAACACACGGTGCAGCTAGTGGCGACCACATGGGGGCGAGTCCAGAAGCGGCAGGAATTGAGCAACAAGGTTTTGGTTGGGAAAGCGACTATGGAACAGGTAAAGGAAAAGACGCTATTACCTCAGGTTTAGAAGTGATTTGGACACCAACACCGGCAAAATGGAGCCATGCTTACCTCACGATTTTGTTCAACAACGAATGGGAACTCACCAAGAGCCCAGCTGGAGCAAACCAATGGGTAGCCAAAGATCCAACGGTTAAAGTACCAGACGCCTTCGACCCGAATGTAAAACACAATCCAACGATGTTGACCACGGATTTGTCCCTTCGTTTCGATCCAGAATATGAGAAAATCTCTCGTCGTTTCCTCGAAAACCCGAAGGAATTTGACGCCGCCTTTGCCCGTGCATGGTTCAAATTGACCCACAGAGACATGGGACCAAAGAGCACGTATTTAGGTCCGGAAATTCCAGAAGAAGACTTCGCATGGCAAGATCCAATTCCTGCACTGAACCACGATGTGATCACAGACAAAGACATCGCGAAGCTAAAAACAGAGATCCTCAACGCCGGATTAACAAGCCAAGAACTCCTTGCTACCGCTTGGGCTTCTGCTTCTACTTTCAGAACTTCAGACCGAAGAGGTGGAGCTAATGGGGCGCGTATTCGCTTAGAGCCACAAGTGAACTGGGAGTGCAATAACCCAGCTCAATTGAAAAAGGTATTGGCCGTGTACGAAGGCATTCAAGCCAACTTCAACAAAACCGGAGGAAGCAAACAAGTTTCCATGGCCGATATGATTGTTTTGGGTGGAAATGCTGCACTAGAGCAAGCGCTTAAGAAGGCAGGTTACGACTATGAGGTTCCGTTTACGCCAGGAAGAATGGACGCCAGCCAAGCGCAAACAGATGTGGAAGGAATGGCCGTTCTTGAGCCCATTGCTGACGGCTTTAGAAACTATCAGAAAAAGGAATACACCTTCACCACAGAAGAATTGTTGGTAGATAAGGCGCAATTGCTTTCGCTTACTGCACCGGAAATGACCGTTTTACTGGGTGGTATGCGTGCCTTGAACTTGAACTACGACGGTTCTCAGCACGGTGTATTCACGGCAAATCCAGGAACTTTGAGCAACGACTTCTTCTTGAACTTGTTGAGCATGGACAGCAAATGGACGGCTACATCAGACAGTAAATTGGAGTTTGAAGGAAAAAACAGAGCAAGTGGAGAAGTGATGTGGACAGCAACAAGAGCAGATTTGATCTTTGGTTCTAACTCAGAGTTGAGAGCAATTGCAGAGGTTTATGCCAGTGCAGATGCTAAAGACAAGTTTGTGAAAGACTTCATTGCTACGTGGACTAAAGTAATGAACTTGGACCGCTTTGATTTGAATAAGTAGAAATAAAATGCTTCGCCTCGGCGCACATTTAACCTAAATAAAGGCTAGCGTTTCAGATGTAAAATTTGAGGCGCTAGCTTTTTTATTGATGCTTTTGGGGAAGAAAGCCTACTTCTTTTTGCTTCTTTGGTTCTGGATTTTGTCTCCCTTGGTCTTGGGTTTGCTGAACTTATCGGCCTTCTTTACCTTTTTCGAATTCCCAAGGTTCACCTTTCGGTTTTTCTCCTTTTTTTCGTGGTAAGCGCCGCCGCCTACGATGAGCTTGGCGTTGCGGTTGTGGCTTTTTGTTGCGCCTTGAGCCGGGCGTTCCTCTGGGGCTTTTTGAGCCGAATATTCTAAATCCTCAGGAGCATCTAACTCCGGAATCTTCATTTCCATCAATTCCTCAATGGCAGCTTTGTATGCTTCTTCTTTTTCCGTGAAGAGCAAAATGCTGTTTCCTTCTTTTTCCGCTCTACCCGTTCTACCAATGCGGTGCATGTAGTTTTCTGGAAACTCGGGAGTGTCGAAGTTGATGACATGAGAAACTTGGGTGAAATCCACACCACGGGCAATGACATCAGTGGCAATAAGGATGTTGCTTCGGCCTTCTTCAAAAGCGCTAACCGTTTCGAAGCGGTTGTTTTGCGACTTGTTGGAGTGGATGATGCCCATTCTTGAACCGAAATTCGGGCCAAGGTTTTCGTAAAGGCGGTCTGCAATTTTCTTCGAGGCGACAAATACGATGCACTTGTTGAAGGTTTCTTGGTCTTTCAGAAGTATCCGCAGCAAATTAACCTTGGTGTAGTAATTTGGGATGAAGTAAGCGCATTGCTTGATATTATCTAGCGGTGTTCCACTCACCGCAATGGAAATGTATTCTGGGGCGATGAAAAAGTCGCTAATCAGTTCCTCAATCTCCGTGGTCATCGTTGCTGAGAACATGAGGTTTTGCCTTTTTTGAGGGAGGATATCAAAGAGATTGGTGAGTTGATAGCGAAAGCCCAAATCGAGCATCACATCCACTTCATCGATAATGAGTTTTTGAACCGATTTGAGTTTCAAGTTACCGTTCAAAGCATGATCGTACAATCGCCCTGGAGTGGCCACTACAATGCTTACGCCTTCTTCTAGTTCAAGGGCTTGTGTATTGATGTTTACCCCGCCATACAAACCCACAACGTGGTGGTTCATGTAAGTGATGAGCTTTTTGATTTCATCCACAATTTGAACCACCAATTCGCGCGTTGGCACAAGCACTAAAATGCGCGGGGAGGGATCTTTCGAATACTTGAAATCTTGCAACAAGGGAAGCATGAAGGCAATGGTTTTCCCTGTTCCTGTTTGAGAAACACCCACCACGTTTTTTCCAGAACGAATGATTGGAAAGGCTTCCACCTGAATGGGCGTGGGCCGTTCAAATTTGAGATCGTCAATGGCCTGTTTCAGGAAACGGTTCAGTTCGAAATCTTCAAAAGCGTGCATCTCAGGAGTATTCATTACTGCGAAGGTAGTTCAATTGGGCGAAGTGCCGTGTAAACAGCCATGCTCTTCCTCATAAATCAGGGAAGTGGGTGCTAACTTAGATGTTGCTTTCTGGGCTTGGTTCTGATCCCGACATCAAACGGGCGATGCTTTTTGTTTTTGGGAAATGCTCCAGAACAATTTTCAGGAAAACGGTGATTGGGATGGACATGATCAAACCAGGAACGCCCCAGAGGTAGCCCCAGAACATCAGCATCACCAAAACGGTAATCACGTTAATTGAAAAAGTTTTCCCCATAAAAATAGGCTCGAGGATGCTTCCCATCAATACTTGAACCCCAGTGATAATGAGCACAAAGGCCAATAAAGTTCCACTAGGGTCGAGTTCCACAATGGCGAAAATGGACAGGGCCACAATAGAAATAATGGAGCCCACCATTTGAACGAAGTTGATGAGGAAGGCGAACATCCCCCAAAAAATCGGGAAACTTACATCAAAAGCCACACAAGCTAAACTAAAGCCAATGCCCGTAAAAAGGCTGATCACAAACTTCACCCAAACGAATTTGATGATGTCTTTTTCCACCTTTCTGAAGGTTTTTACCGAGGCGTATTTCTGCTTAAATAGCACGGTTTGCATCACGTCCTGAAGGTTGATGGAACCGGCCAGAAACAAGACTACAAAAAAGGCCGTCATGAGGGTCATGGTAATGGTGTCGCCCACCATATTGATGCTTGAACCAAAGTTGTCGAAAAGCTGCAATTGCGACACATAGTGTTTCAGCACAATGTCTTGACTGATGTGGTCAATGCCTAAAAACGATTCGAAAAGGCCAATGAGCTCAATGAGTTTTTGTTCTGCTTGAACGAAAAAATCGCCATTTGCAGAGAGGATTTCATTAATGGAAATTTTCACCAATTGGCCGCCCAAAAACAAAAACCCCACAATAATTCCCACAACAGTAATCAAAGCTACTGTTTGCGGCACCTTTTTTCTTCCCAGCCAGCGCATGAGTGGCAAGAAGAGGAGGGCAATGA
>JAQWFN010000124.1 GCA_029238785.1 Flavobacteriales bacterium
GAATGATGGCTTTTCTTATGAAAATGGGACCAAATCTCAACCACAGCTCTCATGTTTCGCAATCGACATTCGTTAATCGATGTTCGACATTCTTTTTGATTGCAGAACAAGGAACACCGCTTAACGATTTGAGAAGTGGACTTGGAGCTGAAATCAAAAACCTTCTGAAATCGACATTCGTTAATCGATGTTCGATATTTCTTTTTGATTTAAGAACAAGCAACGCCGATTAACGATTGCAGAAGTGTACTTGGAGCAGTAATCTAAATCCTTCTAAAATCGACATTCGTTAATCGATGTTCGATATTCTCTTTTTGATTTAAGAACAAGGAACACCGATTAACGATTGCAGAAGTGTACAATTGGAGCTGTAATCTAAATCCTTCTAAAATCGACATTCGTTAATCGATGTTCGATATTCTCCTAACTAAGCCATTTCGATACAAAGCCAGATCAATTCAAGATTCGTTAATCGATGTTCGACATTCTTTCTTCAACATAAAAAGAATATCCATAAACGATTGAAGATTTTCTTATCAGTGCTTTCAAGCTTCTGAAATCGACATTCAAGAACATTTCTATCTAATCTTTGGTATTAAACCTTAAATTTGCCCCCGAAAATCACGCACTATGAGAACTGATCTTTATCAAGGACACGATTATTATAACATGGACGATCTTCTGAGCGAAGAGCACAAGTTGATTCGTGAAACCGCCCGAGCTTGGGTAAAACAAGAAGTATCACCCATCATCGAAAAGGCTTTCGAAGACGGGAAATTCCCAAGACACCTGCTAAAGGGTATTGGCGAAATTGGTGGGTTTGGTCCGTACATCCCTGTAGAATATGGCGGTGCTGGCTTGGATCAAATTTCTTACGGGCTCATTATGCAAGAGCTCGAACGTTGCGATTCTGGTTTGCGTTCTACTTCTTCAGTACAAAGCTCTTTGGTGATGTACCCCATTTGGAAGTACGGAAACGAGGAGCAACGAATGAAGTACCTTCCGAAATTGGCAACGGGTGAGATGATTGGTTGTTTCGGACTTACTGAGCCAGACCACGGTTCTAACCCAGGTGGAATGACCACCAACTTCAAAGACATGGGCGACCACTACCTCCTCAACGGAGCGAAAATGTGGATCTCCAACGCACCTTTTGCTGATATCGCAGTGGTTTGGGCGAAGGACGAATCTGGACGGATTCACGGCTTGGTGGTTGAACGCGGAATGGAAGGGTTTTCTACCCCAACCATGGGCGGGAAATGGAGCTTGAGAGCTTCAGACACCGGTGAGTTGATTTTCGAAGACGTGAAAGTACCTAAAGAGAACTTGCTTCCGAACAAAAGCGGATTGGGTGCACCACTTGGTTGCCTCGACTCTGCGCGCTACGGAATTGCTTGGGGAGCTATTGGAGCAGCTTTGGATTGTTATGATGTTGCTCTTCGTTACTCAAAAGAAAGAATCCAATTTGACCGTCCAATTGCTGGTTTCCAATTGCAACAAAAGAAATTGGCAGAGATGATTACCGAGATCACCAAAGCACAATTGCTCACCTTCCGTTTGGGTCAGCTCAGAAATGAAGGAAAAGCAACAAGCGCCCAGATTTCTATGGCGAAACGTAATAACGTAGACATGGCCATCAACATCGCACGTGAAGCACGCCAAATCTTGGGTGGAATGGGAATCATCAACGAATACCCCATCATGCGCCACATGATGAACTTGGAATCGGTAATTACCTATGAAGGTACACACGACGTTCACTTGCTCATCACAGGACTAGACATTACCGGTGAAAACGCCTTTAAATAGTCGATTCGTCGACCTACTACTCAATAAATCCTCGCTGCGAAAGTTGCGGGGATTTTTTTTGGAAATGCTAAACTGGCTCGAATAGTATCACAAATGAATTTCCCAAATTCACGCATTCCCAATTCCAAACTCCCAATCCCCATCCTCAATCACAGGAAATTTCTTCCTAAAATCAGCTAATTCAGGATACGACAAGCTGGTTTTTATCAGGGCGGGCTCGAAGGGAACGGCAGCGGCCAAATCCACTCCTTTGGGGTCAATCACTCCAGAATTACCCGAATAAATGTGTTCATTAAGGTCTTTTCCAACCCGGTTGCAAGCAATAACATAGCATTGGTTTTCAATGGCTCGGGCTTTCAATAAAATGCTCCAAGGTTCTGAACGCACCGCTGGCCAGTTGGCCACGTAAACAGCAGCATCGTAAATCGGTAATCCGCCGGAGTTCATGTTCCTGCTCCAAATGGGAAAGCGAAGATCGTAACATATAAAAAGACCAATGCGCCAACCTTTACATTCCACCACCAAGCGCCTTTCACCTGCAGCGAAATGTTCGTGCTCACCGGCAAAGGTGAAGAGGTGGCGCTTATCATAAAATGAAGTACTTCCATCTTCGGCCACCCAAAACAAACGATTGAAAAAACGCTCGCCGTCCTTTACTTTAACACTTCCCGTAATGCAGGCCTGTTTTTCTTTTGCTACAGATTTCATCCACTGCAAAACGTCCATTTCTTCATCAAATACCGCGGCAGATTCAGTTCCCAAGGAAAAACCTGTAGTGAACATTTCCGGCAAAACAATCAGATCGCTGTAGCCAGCTTTGATTTCTGCAAGCACTGCTGTAAAGTGACTCAAATTCGCGGCTTCATCATCCCAATGAATGATGTCTTGAACCACAACAACCTTTAATTCTTCTTTCACCTTACTCATTTCAAAAGGGTTTTGGAGATTTTATGCAAGCGCTTGGCGGCTTTCAACAGCTCATCGTCTTCCTTCGCGAAGCAAAAACGCAAGACATGATCTTGCACAGGGTACTGGTAAAATACGGAAATGGGAATGGACGCAATGCCAAAATCCACGGTCCAATCTTTGGCCACTTTGGTGTCGGCATCATCGCTCAGTTTTTTATAGTTCAACACTTGAAAGTAAGTTCCAGCACTGGGCTGAAATTCAAAAGCACTTCCCCCCAAAGCCTGAAGAAAGAGGTCGCGCTTTTTTTGATAGAAGGTCCCCAAACTTTCTTCCGGACGCTCGCCTTTCATGTACTCGGCCAGCGCCACTTGAACGGGCGTGTTGCAGCAAAAAACGTTGTACTGGTGCACCTTCCGAAACTCGCTCATCAGTGCTTCTGGTCCGCACACATAACCGGTTTTCCAGCCCGTCACATGAAATGTTTTTCCAAACGAACCAACAATCAACGAACGCGAAACCAACTCGGGATGAGAAGCTGCACCAAGATGTTTCTGGCCGTCGAAAACAATGTGCTCGTAAACTTCATCGCTCAAAACAATACAATCTGTTCCCTTGGTGATTTCGGCCAAAGTAGCAATGTCTTTAGCGCTCATCATGGTTCCTGTAGGGTTGTGTGGGGTGTTGATGATGATCATTTTGGTGCGCCTACTGAAGAGCTGTTTCACCTGCTCCCAATCAATTTGGTAATGAGGCGCCCTCAAGGCCACTTGATGCACTTTGGCTTGAACCAACTCCAGTGCTGGAACATAGCAATCGTAAGCGGGAGTGAAGACAATCACTTCGTCGTTTTCCCGCACCAAAGCCTGTATGGCAGTAAACAAAGCTTGAGTGGCCCCAGCGCAAATGGTGATTTCTTTTTCTGGGTGATAGGATACCCCATCTCTGCGCTCAAATAGGGCACTCACTTCTTCGCGAAGCGGCAACCAACCGGCCATGGGCGCATATTGATTGAAACCCTGTTTCATGGCTTTAGCGGCCTTCTTGATCAACTTCGGGTCGGGCGCAAAACCAGGGAAGCCTTGCGATAAATTGATGGCCTTATGTTCCTGCGCTAAAGCAGACATGACGGTGAATATGGTGGTTCCCACTAAAGGGAGTTTGGAGCTTACACGAGAGGAAAAATGGGGCATAAATCGAATAAATAATGCTTTAAAGATACTTCTGATCGCTAACGAAAGCGAGGACTTAAAGATACATTTTTGTGCTGTGAACGGACTCCTTTTTCTGGCTGAAGTAAAATCGTGTGGTCAATAAGTCATGCCCATTTATAAGTCGAAAATCGGCCAAATACTTCCAGTTTTCAGGTGATTAAGGACTTATCTGAAATTCGAAAGCAAGTTTTTCTTATCTTTATCATCCTTTTGACTAACAGCATGTTAACCAAAATAACCAAGATGAAAAACCTACTACTACTCGCTTTTGCCCTTGTTCTTTGCACTTTTAGCAGCTCGGCCCAACTCGCAGATCGCGTGCCAGGACAGTTGATCGTAAAGCTCAAGTCGATCGATCAGAAAGATGAGCTTACCCGTCAATGTCAAAACCTACACGGGGTGAATATTCAGGCAAAAGTCAATCGCATCCTCTCTAAAAGAAGTCATATCGTTTTGCTCGAATTTGATGAAAGTGCACTTTCTGGAGAAAAAACGTTAGACATCTTAAGGGCCCTTCCACAAGTAGTGGCGGCGCAATTCAACCATACGGTAACGGAAAGGGCTACCATCCCTAACGATCCGCAAATTGGGAGTCAATGGCACCATGTGGACGCCTCCGATAACGATATTGATACCGATCTCGCTTGGGACATTACAACGGGTGGAACAACAGT
>JAQWFN010000001.1 GCA_029238785.1 Flavobacteriales bacterium
GTGAAGAGTTACATTCAAAACGGCAAACGAAACTTGCAGCTAATGCTTGAAAAACGATGAAATCAGAAGCACAAAATAATACCGTATCCGCTGAAGAAATTCGCAAGTACCTTTCGGGAGAATTGCCTTCTAAGGAAGCTCATCGCCTTGAAAAAATGGCGCTTGAAGATCCTTTCTTGGCCGATGCCCTAGAAGGTTTTTCTGAGCCTTCCGCCATGGAGCACTTTTCTAAAAGACCTCGCTTTCAAGACCGCAGCTCTGGTGCTAAATTGGGTTTATGGACAAGCCTTGTGATTGCCATTCTTTTCGCCGCGTTAGGTGTTTGGCGTTTTTACTTCGCGAAGCAAAATACAATGGAACAAGCTCAAATCAGCGCTTCAAACATTGAACTCGAGCAGAGCCTTCCTGAAGAAAAAATCGAAGTGCTTACTACAGAATCGAGCGACTCCACCATTTCATTCATCACCAAACAAGACGCAGCAGAAAAAAAACCAAGCAACGATGCCTTTGTGCTCGTAGAAAACATCAAAGCAAACAAGATGCAAGACCCTGGTGATGAGCAAAACCAGCTTGATCTAGACGCCGAGGAAATGCAGAAAATTGAGCTCGAGGCCGTTCTGCGAAGATTAGAGAAATACAAAGACGACCGTGCCGAGAAACTCAGGGTAAATGTTGAACGAAGTGCTGGGAACGACATCTACCATGTGCGAACGTATAAAGTAGCAGATTACCGCGCACTTCGAGGGGAGTTTATTACACTGAGCGAGTTGCAACAGACTACCGGACTCGATGCTTCTTACGAAAACTCAAATCACGAAGTATTGAGTAATGATGCCGACCTGTCTATTGATATTCAGTACTCCACTTATCTCGACATGGCCATAGCTCAGTTTGCCAGTAAAAACTACCCAAAAGCCGCCAAGATGTTTGCCATTATTTTAGAGCAATTTCCTGGGGATGCCAACGGACGATTTTACCGCGCCATGAGTTTATTTGAAATGGGCGATTACCTCGCTGCAGTGAATCAATTCAATAACGCCGAGAAAGACGGTGTTAGCGTTTTCAGAAGGGAAAGTGACTTCTATCTTGCCTTGAGTTTAAAACAAATTGGTAGAACAAAGGACGCCTGCGAACTCTTCAATAAAATTAGTTTCGAAGGAGAGTTTTACGCTGAAAAAGCCCGCGCTGAAGCTCAGAAGCTCAACTGTAATTGATCGAACAACCAAACACTTAAGCAAGACCGGGCTTAACGAAATGATAAGCTAAAACATTGGTTTACAAGTGCTATGATGTTGTTTTTTTCCTTAAAATTGAACGATTAACCAAATTACAGTACCCTGTCAAACAAAATCGATAACATCGAAGGAATTGGCCCTGCTATGGCTGAAAAACTTCGAGCAGCTGGTATCCTCACCGTAGAAGGACTTATTAAAGCGGGACACAACAAATCTGGTAGAAAAGCCATTGCTCAAGGGAGTGGCATTGACGAGAAAAAAATCTTGAAATGGGTGAACATGGCCGACCTCTATCGCATCAAAGGAGTGTCCAGCGAAACTTCTGAATTGCTTGAAGCAAGCGGAGTGGACACCGTAAAAGAACTGCGCAACAGAAATGCCGCTAACCTTCATTCTGCCATGAACGATTTGAACGCCAAAAAGAAATTGGTTCGCCGAGTACCTTCTTTAAAGCAGCTTGAAAACTTCGTTGATCAAGCCAAAGGATTAGATCCAATGGTGAGCCATTAAAATCATTTTCAAACACTTAAAGGCCCTTTTACAACAGTAAGAGCGGCCTTTTTTAATGTTCTTGTTTTCTTCGAGCGGCTCCTTTCTTCTTGCTAACTTTGCCTTATGGAAGTCCCGATAACATCTTTGGATTTAAGTTCTTTCGGGGTGAAGGAGGTGCAAGTGGATTTACTGCGCTTAGACTTACTTCACCCAGAAGCACAGGGAAACAAGTGGTACAAACTCAAATACAACCTCGAAAAAGCTCGTCAAGACAATAGAAGCACCTTGTTGAGTTTTGGGGGGGCTTGGAGTAATCACTTGCATGCCTTGGCGCTCACGGGGAAGCAGGAAGGCTTTAAAACCATCGGTATTGTTCGGGGTGAAGCACCTAAAAGCTGGTCGAAAACCCTCCTTGATTGCCAAGCCGCCGGCATGGACTTGCACTTTATTTCCAGAGCGGAATACGACGAACGAGACGAGCCCTTTTTCAAGCAATGGCTCCGAGATCAGTTTGGTTCTTTTCACCTCATACCTGAAGGTGGTTCCAATTTCCACGGTTTGAACGGCACCATGGAAATTGTGCCTGCACAGCTCGCTAAAAACTATGAGCTCATTGCTTGTCCTATTGGCACCGGAGCCACAGTAGCCGGCATCACCATGAGTAGCGGCAGTACCCCCGTATTGGGTTTTCCCGCGGTGGCTCAAGGCGAATATTTGCGCCGTGAAATTGAAAACATGCTCTTGTACTTTCTCTTCGACCAAGAAAGTGTGGATGAAGTCATGAATAAACTCCAGCTCAATACCAAGTACCACTTTGGCGGATTTGCGAAAGTGAGTCAGGAACTCTTGAGCTTTCAAAAAGCTTTTTACCAAAGCAATCGCATCGAACTCGACCTGCTTTACACCGCCAAAATGATGATGGGGATGTGCGAGGAGCTTCGCGAAGCAAATCAAAAAATGGGGAAGCGCATCCTTTGCATTCATACTGGCGGAATCCAAGGAAATCGGGGAATAAAGGGTTATCAACATCCAAGCGAATAAAAATGGTGGGCAGATCTACTATTCACAGCATAATTCCGTTTTAATTTGTAATACATGTCTAAATCACCTTTCAAAACCACCCGAGGCAGTTGGTCTGCTGCATTCAGCACCATTGTTGGAATTACCTTAACCCTGTGTTTATTAGGTATTCTGAGCCTTATTGCCATGAAAGGAAATGCTTGGAAAAATCAGCTGAAAGAGTCGATGACCGTGCAGGTATTTCTTGAAAACGACCTTCCAAAAGAAGAAATTGAACGCGTAAAGAAGTGGATTGAGTCTGAAACCTTCACCAAAGAAGCCGTTTACATCACCCAAGAAGAAGCCAGTGCCATGATGGAAAAAGAGCTTGGCGAGTCTTTTGTTGACTTTCTCGGTTATTACCCCATTCCTCCCTCCATCGATTTAAAAATTCACAGCAACTACTCCAGTTTAGACAGTATGGAGTGGATTGAAACCAAGTTGTTGGCCGTGCGCGGGGTGGAAGAAGTAGACTACCAAAGAGTGCTTTTAGAACGCATCGAAGAGCGCATCCAAAAAATTACCCTTCCACTTTTGGTGATTGCCGGTTTGTTGATGTTCATTGCCATTGCGCTCATCAACAACACCATTAGGTTAAGCATTTTCTCCAAGCGCTTCTTGATTAAAAGCATGCAATTGGTGGGGGCTACACGCAGTTTTATTCGCCGACCATTTATTTGGCAGGGCATCTGGTATGGTGTTTTGAGCGGCCTACTCGCTTTCTCCATTTTGATGGGTGGATTGATTTTTCTTCAAAACGAGAATCCAGAAGCCTTTGAACGTACCGACTTACTGACCTTTGTACAATTGTTTGGTATTGTGGTGCTTTTAGGGATCGTAATTTCTTGGATCAGCACTTATTTCGCCGTGAACAAGTACATTCGTTTGCGTCAAGATCAATTGTATTAAGTTTCTTTTGCTTCGCGAAGTGCTTCGTATTACTATCTTTGACACACAAATTCAACTCATGAAAAACAATTCCTTCGCTTTTCAACGTCAAAACTACCTTCTCCTCATCGCGGGATTAGCGGTGGTTGTTCTTGGATTCATCGTCATGTCTGGAGGTGGTAGTGAAGACCCGAATGAGTTTAGCGAAGAGATCTTTAGTTTTCGTCGCATTACCCTCGCTCCCATCATGGTTTTGGCCGGCTATGGCTTGGTGATGTACGCTATCATGAAGAAGCCAAAAGCTGATCACAAACAAGAAGCTTAAGCACATCAATGAGTTTAATTGAGGCCATCATTCTTGGAATTATCCAAGGGCTTACTGAATTTTTACCGGTGAGCAGTTCTGGTCACCTAGAACTGGGCAAAGAAATCTTGAGCGAAGACGGTGTTCCAAAAGAAGGACTGCTCTTCAGCGTTATCGTTCATGCTGCCACGGCGCTTTCCACCATTGTTATTTATCGAAAAGACATCCTCCAAGTGCTGAAAGGCTTGCTTCAGTTTAGCTGGAATGAGGAAACCCAATTCACCGCGAAGATTGCCTTGTCGATGTTGCCCATCTTGGTGGTTGGCTTGGCCTTTGAAGATCAAATTGAGGCCCTTTTTAACGGGAACATTCTTTTTGTTGGGGCGATGCTTTTAGTGACTTCAGCCTTACTTTTCTTAACTCATTTTGCGCCAAAGAAAAGCGGTGAAATGACCTTCGGGAAGTCCATTATTGTTGGTTTAGCCCAAGCTGTGGCCATTCTTCCTGGGATTTCGCGTTCTGGTTCCACCATTGCCACAAGCCTGCTGCTTGGAGTAAACAAAGAACAAGCTGCTCGTTTCAGTTTTTTGATGGTACTTCCTCCCATTTTGGGCGCTGCTTTGCTGAAATTCAAAAAGTACCTTGAGGCACCTGTTGACGATACCCTCAGCGAACCCATGGTGCTTGGGGCAGGTTTCATCGCCGCTTTTGTTGCCGGTTTGATTGCCTGCACCTGGATGATTAAAATAGTAAAGCGCAGTAAGCTGAGCTATTTTGCCATCTACTGCGCTTTAGTGGGTGTTATTGCTATTGCATACGGACTCTTGTGAGTCTTCTTCGCAGCAATTATTTCATTGCGGCCATCATGTTTTCTTCCACCACATTCCAATTGATCAATTCCATAAACGAGCTGATGTAATCTCCACGTTTGTTTTGGTAGTTCAAGTAGTAAGCGTGTTCCCAAACGTCGATGCCGAGAATTGGGGTTCCTGTCTCTTCCACAATGTTCACCATCAGTGGATTGTCTTGATTTGGGCTTGATGAAATGAACAGTTTATTGCTGGCATCCAGGTTTAACCATGCCCAACCGGAGCCAAAACGGGTTTTTGCCGCGGCTGCAAATTGTTCTGCGAAAGCATCGTAGCTGCCAAACGAACTCGTAATGGCTTCAGCTAAAGCACCTTCAGGCGCACTTGCACCTCCTGGCGTTAAAACCTTCCAAAACATGCTGTGGTTATAATGTCCGCCACCATTGTTTCTCACTCCAGTATCGTCTGCTTCCACTTTTGCTAGGATATCTTCAATGCTCATTCCCGCGAACGATGGACTTGCTTCAATGGCTGCATTAAGCTTTTTCACATAACCAGCATGGTGCTTCCCGTGATGGATTTCCATGGTCATGGCATCAATTTTAGGAGCAAGGGCGTCAAATGCAAAGGGCAATTGTGGCAAAACAAAAGCTGCTTGAGCTGCCATCTCAGGAGCCGCTGTTTCCTCGTTCTTTGTTTCCGGAACTGCCGCATCTGAACACGATGCCAAAGGGGCAATGATTAATCCGGCGCTAGCCAAGCCTGTCAATTTAATAAAGTCTCTTTTTTTCATAGCATTGGTCTTGTCTTGTAAACTTAACAAGATGAAGCGACTTATGTTGGGTTTATCTCAGAAAAGAACAATTGCAAAAAAAGCATGAAGTGCATCATCCTTAACAGACCAATGTCATAAAGCCTTCGTATCTTGGCCCAGTCCAAAACAACAGTGTTTGTCCATCAGACTTCAACAACGACGGCATCACCAACTTGGCAGATTTGCTCATCTTTTTGAACAACATTGGAACCATCTGCAACTAATAAGGGAAAACTTCTTTATGCTTTAAAGGGAACTTATGGCAAAGCCGACTCCAAGGTTTGGGGTCGGGTGTTGTGGGTTCCTTTTGAGGACATTTCGCCCATCAAAGCACTTGGAAAACGATTTATCATTGAACTAAATAAGGCGCATGTTTATCATGGAGCGTGCATGCCCACGGCTGAAGGTGAACTCTATTTCTACATTAACCGAGAAGTCCAAACAAAGCTAGGTTTAATCGATGGTGATTTGGTGAACATCGACCTATATGAAGACCAATCTGAATTTGGAGCTCCCCTGTTTGATGCTTTTCGTGAAGTTTTGGATCAAGATGAGTTTGGATGGAGCCACTTTAGCAAACTCACCCCCGGAGCACAACGCAACCTCATCCATTTCGTGCAAAACGTAAAAAGTCAAGAAATACAGGTGCGACGCGCATTTGTTGTGGTAGATCACCTCAATGCGCAGCAAGGGAAAATCGACTACAAACTGCTCAACGCAGAAATGAAAGCTGCTAACGCTCGATTTAAAACTCGACTGTAAAATCAGTCAGCCACATATTCGTTCAAAATCTCTTGAAAATTGGGTTTTGGAACAATCCCTTGAAAACGCTGAACGGCCTTCCCGTCTTTCATGATGATAAAGGTTGGAATTCCTTTGATTTGAAAAACTTGAGATAGGCGCGGGTTCATGGCTGCATTCACTTTCGTTACCCGCACTTTTCCGTCGAACTCCTCCGCCAATTCGTCAACAATAGAACTCATCACACTGCAAGGCGTGCACCTTTCGCCCCAAAAATCAAGAACTACAGGGATCTCAGAATCCATCACCAGCTCCTTGAAATTCCCTTCATGAACTTCCGTGGCTCTAAATTTATCTTTCTTCTTTTTCCAAAACATGAGGCAAATTACGGCATCCCAAACAAATCTTGTGTAACAGAAGTATCCTATTTAATTTCGAAGCAGAAGCACAAAAGGGTCGTAATCCGCTTCAAAAGTTGCATTTTTGCACTCTGAATTCAAGCTATGTTCGAGCTCATTTTAAGCGCTGCCATCATCGGCATCACCTACAGTATCAAATCTGTTTTTGTTTTGTCCAAAAGCCTTGGAAGAAAACGAAGATGGCTTGTTACCTCGACCTACACCCTAGTTACGGGTGGTTTGTTCATGTACTTTTTCATTACCTCCCGCGATTTTCAAGAACTGAGAGAAAACAATCCTGCACTTCTAGATTTTGTGGTTGGCGGCTTTTTCACCCTTATGGTAACTTGTTTGGTGATGGGGCTTTTTCATCTTGTTGAAGACATTATTTGGGTGATGAAGGCCATCGTGCGCAGTGTTCGTGGTCATTCCAAGGTTGCTGAAGACTTGGGTGGAAGTAAAATGACGCGATCTACCTTTATTTCCAAATTAGGACTGGGTGCTGGAGCGTTGGCTTTAGGCTCTTTCGTTTGGGGCTTTACTAAAGGGAAATTTGGCTGGCGTATTGTGGAAGAGGAACTCGCTTTTGACAACCTTCCAAAATCGTTTGACGGAACCAAAATCATCCAAATCAGCGACCTCCACTTGGGCAGTTTTAGAGAGCAATTTGAACCGCTCAAAGAAGCCATTCAACTCATTAACGAATTGGAGCCGGATTACATCTTTTTTACAGGTGATTTGGTGAATACCTACTTCTGGGAAGCCGATCCCTGGGTGCCCGTTTTTCAAGAGCTCAAAGCAAAAAAAGGAAAGTTCAGCATTCTCGGAAACCACGATTATGGCTACTATGGCGACACTTCAGATGAAGAACAAGCGGCCTGCAGAGAAGGGGTTATTCAACGCAACAAAGACATGGGCTTCACCCCACTCATCAACGAACACGCCATCCTAGAAGAAAACGGCGAACGCATTGGCTTACTGGGTGTAGAAAACTGGGGTGAAAGTCATTGGTTTCCTAAAGTGGGCGACGTCAGCAAAGCCCGAGAAGGAATGCCTGAAGTGCCTTTTACCATGCTCCTCAGCCACGACCCTTCGCATTGGGACCTACATGTTCAAGGGAAGGAAGACATCGACCTCACTTTTAGCGGTCATACCCACGGCGCACAAATGGGCTTGCGTATTCCAGGTGTTTTGGAACTGAGTCCGGCAGCCATCATGTTCAAGCGCTGGGCAGGACTTTACAAAGAAGGCAAGCAACATCTTTACATCAATAGAGGAATGGGTTATTTGATGATGCCCGGCCGCGTAGGCATGCCTCCAGAAATCACCTTCATGACCCTCAAGTCGAAAGCTTAAGCGCACTTTGCCTCAAGCAGGCACCCTTCAGCATACCATTCTCCCTGATTTGGTATGTTATTTCCCCCCTACACAATTAAACCTACCACTCACTCATTCTCACGCTTTAATCGGCCATATTCAGCCTACATTCATGCTTTATTAGAGGGCTTAAACTGGATTCCTCAAAACTAAACACCTAAAAAAGAGCCGATCCCATTAACTTAGGGTCGGCTTTTTTAACCAGTCAACCAAGCATGCAGCAAGCTTCATTGAACCTTGTACGAGCCATTGCCCGAACAGCTAAGAACAAGCTTAGACTCCTGTTTACGTTGTGCATCGTGCTTTTCGCTTTACAGCACAGTTCAAGAGCACAATGGAGCAAACTCGAAGGTAGGTTCACCAACTACGACGTGCTCGATGGACTATCAGACAGGGGTTGCAATGTGGCCGTAGAAGGAAAAGACAGCTTCATTTGGATTGGCACCAACGAAGGACTCAACCGTTTTGATGGTGAACACTTCAAACACTATTTCTACGACGAAAACGACAGCAGCAGTATTATTGGAAACATCGTTATAGATCTTCAAGCCGTTGATTCTGGACTTTGGGTGGCCACCACTAACTCACTCTGTTTCTACAACCATTACCTCGATAATTTTGAGCGATTTTCTTTCGACCATTTCGCTGAAAACGGCAAAATGGGACACATAAAAAACATCTTCCCAGACGGAACAGGAAAGCTCTTTCTTGGCTTCTTTAAAACCAAGGTGAATACCGGCGGACTCCTTGTCTTCGACCCGAAAACCAAAACCGCCAACAACTTACCCAGCACATTCAAAATGAAGAAACACATTTGTTTCCAGCACTGAGCAAATTATTCAAGGAAGGTAAAACGGCTTTGAACTCCGCCGAAATCAACCATATTAACGGATTTAAGGCCCATCATGATG
>JAQWFN010000013.1 GCA_029238785.1 Flavobacteriales bacterium
GCGATTCACCAATTTAAAGTCCTTCAAAAACAAGCAGGTCTTTTATTGCAACGCCGCAGAAGTCGATTACTTTGGCGCTGGAGTCATGGAACCCCATTTGATTTTATCCGATTTGCACGCCATTTTTCAGAAAAACGACAGCGTGCAATTTCACTACTTCAAACCAGTAGAACGATGAATTGGAAGTTGGCTCTAGGTTTCAGCATCGTGTTGCTTCTGCTCCTTCTTGAGGTTTTTCTTGGGAGTGTGTCTTTGTCTGCCCATCAAGTTGTTGAGATTTTGGGCGATGGAGAACACCCTTTGCGTCCGCTCATTGATTCCCGCATACTTCGTGCCTTCACCGCAGCCATTGCCGGAGCTGCTTTGGGCTTGTGCGGATTGACCATGCAGACCTTTTTTAGAAACCCTTTGGCCGGACCAAGTGTCTTGGGGATCACTTCAGGGGCCAGTTTAGGTGTTTCTTTGTTGATGATGCTCAGTGGAGGATTAGGTTTTGTATGGCAGAATTGGGGCATAGGAGCGCCCTTGGCCGTTGCGGGAGCTGCTTTTCTTGGCGCTTTGTTGATCTTGGCCATCCTTTTAATTAGTACAAAGAAACTTCGGTCGAACACCTCCATTTTGATTTTCGGTTTGATGATGGGCTACATCACCAGTGCCCTTGTGAGTGTATTGCAGCAACAGAGCAGTAAAGACAGCCTGCGCAGTTTTGTGTTGTGGGGGATGGGTGATTTTTCAGACACCACCTTTTTGCAGTGCATTTTATTGGCTGCTGTGGTGCTCCTTGGTTCGCTCTTGATTTATTGGAAGCGCAGGGATCTCGACGCTTGGTTGTTTGGAGCAGATTACGCTCAGAGCATGGGCGTGAATGTTCAGCAAGTGAGGTGGACCTTGATTGTTGTGGTGGGTTTAATGGCCGGTTTGGTGACCGCTTTTTGTGGTCCGATAGCCTTCCTAGGTTTAAGTGTTCCTCATTTGGTTCGGGGGGTATTTAAGGGAGGAAAACATCAGCATTTGATATTCAAAACCTTGCTTTTTGGAGCAGCATTGGCCATGTTGTGCGATTTGATTGCGCGCTTGCCCGGCTGGGACGTGAGCTTGCCTTTGAATGCCGTGACCAGTGCACTTGGAGCACCTGTCGTTATTTGGATCATTTTAAAAGGAAGGAGGGTGTTTTGATCTTAGAATTGAAGAATTTCAGTTGCGCTCATGGTGGTGTAGTTTTGCTTCGCGATGTGAACCTAAATTTAAATCAAGGCAGTTTGGTGGCACTTCTGGGCAACAACGGCAGTGGGAAAAGCACCTTGCTGCGGTCCATACTTGGTTTGCACCATGAATGGCAGGGAGAAGTAAGGATATCAGCTCAGCAAGGCATCATCAGCCCGAAAAAAAACAATCCTCAAGACCTCAGTAAACAGGTGAGTGTGGTCTTCAGTTCGCTACCTTTTGTTCCCGACCTCAGCATTGAAGAATGCATTGAAACCGCTATGGATCAAGGAACAGCATTCCCCTTCAGCCCGAAAAAAAACAAAGGAAATAAGCGCCAAATTCAGGAGAAGATTGTCGGGTATTTGGACCTGCTTGCTTTGAGTAGTGAACAAAAACGCATCGACCCGAAAAGAAAGCTCGACACCTTGAGCGATGGTGAACTCAAGAAAGTACTGATTGCACGTGCGCTTGCTCAGGAAACGCCCATCATGATTATGGATGAGCCTTTATCGCACCTCGATCATTTGAGTAAAACGGAGGTGCTGGCGCTGCTTGGGAAATTGAAAAACATGGGGAAAACCATTCTATTTTCTACCCACGATTTGCATTATTTGGGGGAGGATTTGGATCAAATTTTACTGTTGAGTAAAGGCGGATTGAGGAGTTTGTCTGGGGGGAGTAGCTTGCGTGAACTTGAGGAGAGCTTGCTTGAGGATAAGAGGGGGTGATTCGAGGCGGGGTTGGTTTAGGTTGCTTCGCAACGGTTTAGAGGCTTGCGCCCTTGTTTAGACGCTTGCGCGTTTGTTTAGGGGCCTTTGGTTGCTTCGCAACGGTTTAGGGGCTTGCGCCCTTGTTTAGGAGCTTCGCTCGTTTAGGGGCAACTTATCTGGGAAGGTGAAGCATGGCTTGTGTCAATTTCATTGACGTGTCCTATTGCGATGAAAATAGGGGTAATAATTACCCTTGTTTGAAGGATAGGGGTAAAAAATTGAGAAAATTACTCGTATTAAAAGCAAGTTTTCTTATTTTTGTGGTGACTGAAAAGCTAGTACCATGTTTGCTCCAAGAAATCATGCTCCCTTTAATGCGCTACCTCCGCTTCCGCCCAAGGTTGAATTGGAGAGCAAAACCGTTTTGCGTAAGGTGATTCGAGCAAGTCGGTCATTGGCCCATTTGAACGGAGCCATTCGCAATTTGCCCAATCCCAATTTGTTCATTGATAGCATCCATTTGCAGGAGGCCAAAGCGAGTTCGGAAATTGAGAACATCGTCACTACCCACGAGAAGCTATATCAAAGCTATGTGGGCGAAGGGAAGTTCAGATATGGTCCGCAAAAAGAAGTGATTAACTACAAGGAGGCTTTGTGGCTGGGCTTTGAGCGTTTGAAAGATCGTCCGTTCATCACCACCAACCTTTGCGTAGAGATTGTTCAATGCATCAAGCAGAACAGCGCGGGCATTCGCGTAAATGCGGGTACTCAATTGCGCAACAGCTATGGCGAGGTGGTTTACACTCCTCCAGAAGGGGAAAGCGTTATACGCGATAAAATGGCCCAGTTGGAGTCCTTCATCAACAGCGATAGTGAGCTTGATCCTCTCATCAAAATGGCCCTCGCTCACTACCAGTTTGAAGCCATTCACCCTTTTGCGGATGGCAACGGCAGAACGGGCAGGGTGCTCTTGCTCTTGCATTTGAAGATGGAGGGGCTGCTTGATGTGCCCGTGTTGTTTTTGAGCGAATACATCATGAAGCACAGAAATGAGTATTACCGCCTTCTCCGTGGAGTCACCCAAGAAGGAGATTGGGAAAGCTTTGTGCTCTATATGCTTGACATGGTTCAACAAAGCTCCATGGCTGCCCTGAATCGTCTAAACAAGATTGTTGAGCTCATCGAAACCACGAGCAACAGTATCAAAGAACGTTTGCCCAAGGTGTATTCCAAGGAGTTGATGGAGGTGCTGTTTCGATTGCCCTACACCAAGCGTCAAGATTTGATTGATCTTCAATTGGGAACGCCCAAAACGGTGGGGGGCTATTTGAAGCTTTTGGAAGAGCATGGATTTCTTCGTTCTGAAAAAATGGGCAGGGAACGCCTCTACCTTAACGAAGCACTGATGAAGATTCTCGAGGAGCGATCTTTTGGCTGATTTTCGCTCGAAGATATCGCTTACTGTTCCAACAAATGGAGGAGTTTTTGTCCGAAAATGAAAAGACCAATGGCTGCGGAAATACCACTGCAGACCAGCACTGCCCCCGCAGCCAGGTTTTTTCCTTCTTTAATGAGTGGATGTTGCTCTGGGTGAAGCGCATCGCAGAGTCGTTCAAAGGCAGAGTTGAGCATTTCAGCCGAAATCACCAAAGCAATGCAGAGCAGGAGGAGCAGTAATTCAGTGCCCTTCACCTCCAAAGCAAAGGCCAATCCAAGAACTACCATCGCAGCAATGATGTGAATTTTGGCGTGCGCCTCTTTTGGGAAGGATTTTAGTCCGTCCCACGCGTGTCCGAAAGCTTTTTTCCGTTTTTTCAGGTAGTTTTTATCCTCGTGGTTTTCCATTCAAAGTGCGATTTGAACCGCTCAACAATTAGTATGCTTCTTTGGCTTAAAATAACAAAACTTTCAGGCCAAACCTTTGTTTCCCTTCTAACTTTGCAATTATGGAACAAGTATCAGCCTTTAGGGTCATTTTTAGTTTAGCCTTCGTACTTTTTGCCATTGGTTTATTGGAGTACTACGCCTTTAAAGGGGTGTATGTTAGCTTCGGGAATGGAAGAAGCAGCATGCGCAACGTGAAGTGGATTTATTGGAGCATCACGGCCATTCAGTGGGGCATGTTGTTGTTGATGATGTTTCAATTTAGGACACTTCGCGAAAGCAATCCACAGTTGTTAATGGGACTCTTTGCTGCTTTCATCGTAATTGCTGCGCCGAAGCTGGTGATGAGTGTTTTTCATTTGATTGATGATGTGCGCTTGTTGATTACGAAAGGCTACTTCAAGATCAGGCCGAGTGGAAATGGGGGCGAAGTGATTTCTCGTGCCACCTTCATTACAAGAACCGGTCAATATCTTGGTTTGGCGGCCTTTGGCGGTTTTCTTTATGGGGTGACGAAAGGCAGGTTCAACTACCGCGTTATTGCCCATGAATTGAGAAGTGCCGTTCTTCCAAAGTCCTTTGATGGATTAAAAATCGTTCAAATTTCCGATGCCCATCTTGGGAGTTTTGCAGAGCAATTTGACGACGTGAAAAAGGGCATTGACATGATCAATTCGCTCGATGCAGACTACGTTTTCTTTACGGGCGATATGGTGAACAACCTCTCTGAAGAGGCCGAACCGTGGATTCCTTATTTCAAAGAGATCAAAGCGAAATATGGCAAGTACAGCATCTTCGGCAACCACGATTACGGCGATTATGGTCCGCTTACCGACGAACAAAAAAAGGCCACTCAAGACCGACTCATTGCCATTCAAGAGGAGATGGGTTTTGAGATGTTGATGAACCGTTCCGTACAACTCGAAAGAAACGGTGAAGTGATCGACCTCATTGGTGTTGAAAATTGGGGGAACCACTTTCGCAAGAGCGGTGATTTAGCAAAGGCCCTGGAAGGTACCGACGAAAAGCGCTTCCAAATCCTCCTTTCTCACGACCCCA
>JAQWFN010000020.1 GCA_029238785.1 Flavobacteriales bacterium
GGAGCGCCAGCGACCTAAACAGGAGCGCCAGCGACCCTAAACAGGAGCGCCAGCGACCCTAAACAAGCGAAGCCTCAACCAAAGCACTGATGTCAAGCAACCCAATCAGAAAAAACGACATCATTCATTCAAAATAAATACGATAGAAATGGTCCTAAGTAAACCAATGCGATGTTGTTGTATCATGATCTTGGTCGTCATCACCGCCTGCCAATCCATCACCCCAAAAAACGACCTGACGCTCTTAATCAAAAACTTCAGGGCGGATAAGGTAGACACGAGCTTTAACGCGGCGGGTGAAATTCAACAGGTCAACTTTTACCGACAATTGTATCAGGCAGAAGACATCGTGGTGTACAATGAATTGGATGCCAGCTACTCCTTTGATCGAGAGCAGGCGATTGGCGCTTACGGCATTGATTACCATTATGTGGCTGAATTGAGCTTCGATTCGCTGCAAGAACCCTTTGAAATGATCTTTTACAAAACCGACATGAGTGTAAGCATGGATACATTAACTGGAGAAGCTACAATTACTAGTTATATGCAAGTGGATTCGACAATAGTGCTTAAATGACCGTGCTTTGAACCAATACATCTGAAGCGTGTACCTCAGGTTTATGAAAGCATTTAGCATCTTCCTTTTCTGCCTATTTATCTCTTTTCAGACCACCGCACAACCTGGTCCGGATGTGATCTTCCCAACAAACCTCCACTTGAACGATTACCCCAACTTTTCAAGGAAGTTGGACGAGAATGGTGTGGCTACAGATCTTCATCTTTCCCTGCTGGGCGTGATCACCATTGATTCCAGCGCAGACCTGTCCATCATCCCACAGTTAAAACAGAAAAAGCACTTGTCGCTAAAAATAGACATGGCCGAGATTCCCGCTGAATTTGTCGACTTCGAACATACCGAAAGCCTTGAGCTCATCGACTTAAAAGATTCAACAAACATCAGCTTTTTGAATGCCTTTAAAAAGCTCAAAGGCTTGACCATTAAACATTGTGGTGAACTGCTTTTTAGTGATGCCCTCAAACTCGATTCACTCCTTCGCTTGGACGTATCATCAAGTCAAAACCTCACAAGCCTTCAAGCTTTTGAAAGCCTAAGTTCGCTCGAATACATCTCTTTGAGAAACCTTCCTCAGCTCAAGCGATTTCCAGCTTTTGACTTCGACAACAAGATCCGGAAAGTGTACATCTATCCTGAAGCGGGAAACGGCTGTACCAATTGCCCACCCAATCCAAACCAACTCGACATCAGCACGCTAAGTCACTTGCGGAATTTGGAAGAGCTGGACATGTTCAATGTGTGCGGCATCACCAAAATACCCGGCGACCTTTCTCCGAAACTGAAGGTCTTTCGATGGCACAACACTTTTCGAGCAAACAAGCAATATGCGCTTCGGTCTCAACTTGAAGATGTAAGTAATTTTAATCAATACAAACAATTGGAGGTGATTGAGTTATCTGGTCTTGGTCTTCACGCGTTCAAAGGAAACTTTGGTGAATTGAACTTAAAACGCCTTCGCTTGAGCTCGATTGTTGGTTTGGAAGACCTGTCGGGCATCTTCACCATGGAGAGTATCGGGGAAGTGTTTATTGAGTACTGTAATTTTAAGGTCATCCAAGGAGATCAATGCCCAGTGAAGATCAAGAACATGGAGATTCAACTTTGTTCCTCCATTGAGAACATCGACTTCCTACTGGCCTGCGAAAACATCACTTCTCTGCGAGTAGGAGGAGGGAGAAAGTTAATGCTACCAAAGCAAGAAACTTGGAGGATTCCCAACTTACTGCTTTTTGGGCATGGAGAAAGTGGTGAGTTTGTTGTGAAGATGAAAGAAGGAGAAATTGCCCAACAAAAGATCAGTCTTATTGGTGCCGGATTGCTAAGGCAGTTCAACATCATCATTGATGAACAAAGGGAGTTTGTTTACTTGAAGATGATTGAGGCTAAACACGAGTGATTTACGAAGAACTGAAAGAGTGCTTTCTTGAATTGATCGTGCACACAGGTGAAGAGTAGATTTTTCTTGGAGCTAGATTTTTTTTAGGTGTGTAGTTCGTAGTAACAAACCTTATTTTGATGAGAGCAATGCTGCACAAAGGTGCCTTGCTGAAAAGCATGTTCTTTGCACGAAAGGCAGTGCTTTTCTGATTTTTCTCATTTCTAGTGAAAATGATACCTTGCTCCATTAAAATAATACCTGATAGTTTCTATCTGAAAAAGATGGTTTTTTGATGGATGATTTAAGCTGTAGATGAAATATATAAAGGGCTTTGATACGCTCCGTGCGGTTTCAGTAATCTTGGTTTTGGTGACACACCTTGGGGCATTTCATTATTTGCCTGAGAATAATTTTGTTCGTTTGCGGGTCTGGTCTTTATTATCTGGGACTACAGGGGTAATGGTGTTTTTTACACTCAGTGGGTTTTTAATTACCCGTATTTTATTGATTGAACTGCAGCGATTTCAGAATCTAGATTTTTGGAAGTTTTATGCACGACGTTTTCTCCGTCTTTTGCCGCCTTTGCTGGTATTTTATACTGCAGTTTTGGTTTTGATGAAAACGGGAAGCATCACCAATTCTAATGCGGGCTTTCTATTTTCCTTTTTCTATCTCTACAATTTTGTTCCGAAGCAGCATTACACCGGCGAGTTAGGACATACTTGGTCTTTAGCCTTGGAAGAACAGTATTATTTGTTGTGGCCTTTTGCGATTCAATTTGTGAAAGGACAGAAAAAACTAATTGTTTTACTCTTGTTGTTTTTATTGCTTTCTGTGACGGCCGTCTATGCTTTTCCGCATTGGGAGTTTACCCATAATTTTAAATCGATGCGCTGGTTTATTCCAGCGGCTGCTCCTATTATCATAGGATCCTTGTTCGCTATTTTAGTCCACAACAAAAAGAGGGAAGATTTAGTAATGATGAGAAACAGGAATTGGCTTTTGGCAGGAGCTGTGATTTTGTTTTTGGCTCCATTATACAGTCCAGACTTGCGATTAAACTTTATACCGCAATCTACAGGTGTGGCTTTATTGTTTGTTTGGATTTTGTACAACCAGGAGTCAACTTTGGTCAAAATTCTAGACAATAAGCCATTGTCTTACATTGGTAAGATTTCTTATGGTTTGTATGTTTACCAAGGCTTGTTTTTGAAAACTGGACCAGGACCTGATCCTTCTCAGAATATTTGGATTCAATCTTGGCCTCAGAACATTATCCTCACTTTTGTGGTCGCCATTCTATCGTATCACCTGTTAGAACAACCAGTGTTAAAGCTGAAGAAGCGTTTTACTCGTATTGCATAAGATCCACGATTTTTTGAAATGGAGTGGAGTTTGAATAATTCTGATAACAAAAAAACGCCTTCCCCAATTGGAGAAGGCGTTTCTTCTATATTCTAGCGTAGGTGACAACTAGTCCATCAATACAATTCTACTTGTAGATTCCGTAGCGTCGTTATAAACGCGGATCATGTAGTTTCCAGCTGAAAGCTCAGCAAGATTGATCAATTCCATTTTGTTTGACGTGTTCATTTGGAAAACAATGTTTCCTAACATGTCGTAAACCTCAATCTGTACAGTTCCATCGAAACCATCTAACTGAAGGTTAACGTGGTCTCTACTTGGGTTAGGGTAAACGTTTAAACTAGCAGCAGTTTGGTTTTCAACTACACTAAGCGCAGGATCTAAGGTAATGCCCAAATCTGCGTTGTTGATGGCGTCTACCTGACCGTCTACAGAGTAAATCGCATAGGTATCGAGAACGATTTCGTAATCGCTTGGACGAATAACGTTAACTGTAGGAAAGCCAAGTGGTGCCCAAATGCTCAAATCCAAAGTCAAAGGAGCTTCGTTGATGATTGGGTAAGTTACCCCCTCAAGCCAGTTTCCAATTGTACTCGGACCAGTTCCTTCAAGGTCGGCCTGTGTTGTTGATGCATCTCCTTCATAAAAGATAACACGCAATTGGTTGGTACCGTTTGGTCCGTAAGCTTGGTGTAAATCTTCCAAAGCGTGAGACTGGTGAAGGTTCCAACATGGTCCGCACCAAGTTGCAGAAACATCAACCACAGCAATCAATCCTTGGTCGAGGATATCAGCGTATAGGTTGATTTGATTCCCGTCAAGATCAGAAACAGAGAAATCAGGAGCAGTTCCATACTGGGCAGAAGCTCCGAAAGTCATAAAAGCCGTAGCGGCGATAAGTAAAAGTTTTTTCATAATGCAGGTTTAAAATGAATGAAGCATGAATTTACACCTTTCCATTTCCTTAAACAAAAGTGATATCGTTTAAATCTTGTAATGCAGAAGTAAATGAGCAACCCCGTTTTGAGAATGTTCTGGCAATATCGTCTTCAAACCCGATAATGTGATTTATCGGTTCTAGACCCGATATTCTTGCATATCGGATAATAATCCGATATATTTGAATAAAACAGTTCAGCGATGATAGCAGTGATTACTGGAGATATTATGAATTCCCGAGAAGTAGTGCCAAGCATTTGGCTTGAGTCTTTGAAGGGGGTATTGTTGCTTTATGGTGATGAGCCCTCAGCTTGGGAGATTTACCGAGGAGATAGTTTTCAATTAAAACTTTCGCCAGATAAGGCCTTGCGCTGTGCTTTGCATATTAAGTCGGCCATCAAACAAGACGACCTGCTCGACGTGCGCATGGCGATTGGTTTTGGGGAAGAGTCGCATCACGCAGAAAAAATAACAGAATCGAACGGAACGGCTTACTTGAATTCAGGAAACTGCTTTGAGTCGCTCAAAAAGGAAACACTAGCTGTGGCTTCAATGAACAAGGTTTTGGACGAACGTTTGAATTTGATGTTGAGCCTCTTATTGCTCACAGCAAACCAGTGGAGCAAGACCGTTTCGAAGGTGCTTTGTGCGGCCTTTGAGCATCCTAACTTACCTCAAGTAGAATTGGCCGCATTGCTTGATAAATCGCAAAGCAGCATCAGTGAGGCACTTAAACGAGGCGCTTACGATGAAATACTGAAGTTGAACGAGCTCTTTCAGGCTGAAATAAAAAGCAGCTTATGATGCTCTTGTTGAAGTTACTTCTCGCGCATGTTCTTGGTGATTTCGTGCTTCAACCCGCCAAATGGGTAGCGCATAAATTGGAGCGCAAGATAAAATCAGGCTACCTGTATTTGCACCTCTTGGTTCACCTTTTGGCCATGCTCACTGTTTTGGGCTTTGATTTCACCTTTCTGCCGGGCATACTCTTGATTGCTCTTGCTCATTACCTCATTGATTTAAGCAAACTCTACCTCACTGGAAGGGCAGACAGCAAGCTTCTGTTTGTTCTCGACCAGTTGGCGCACTTGCTTGTGATCTTCTTTGTGGCGCAGTATTACACACCTTTAGCTGGGATTTCCTTCAATTTTGGAGAAAAGGAGGTGTTTTTGATTTTGACTCTACTCTGTGTCACATCGGTTTCTTCGGTGATTATTCGTGTGTTGATGAGTGCATGGAAGATGGCTGATGATAGCAGCTCCTTAAATAATGCAGGGATGTACATTGGAATTTTAGAGCGGCTGTTTGTTTTTGTTTTTATCGTGATGGGGCAGTGGCAGGTCATCGGCTTTTTGATTGCTGCGAAATCGGTGTTCAGGTTTAGCGACCTCACTAGAGCGAAAGACCGTAAATTGACGGAATACATTTTGATAGGCACCTTACTCAGTTTCGCCCTAGCAGTGGGATTTAGTTTGATTTACCTCGCTCTAAAAGAAAAGGTACTTTATTGAACCAAAGTCGTTTTAGCGTGTACAGCATCACCAAAGAAAGAAGATATGAAAAAGCTAAGCCTCATTTGTTTGTTATCGATTGTACACGCTTTTCCGATGAACGCACAGCAAGCGCAGAAAAAGGATCATCAACGAGAAGTAAGTATTCTCCCTTATAAAGTCATTACGAACGATGCCTTCTTCAAAATAATGAGCTATGGGACCCCAGAAGGGTCAATGGACCACATTCAAGGATTTGAATACGAGTGGGGGTATAATTATGAATTGTTGCTTGATGTGAAGTTTCATAAAGAATACATGGCTGATGCCTCAGACCGTGACTACATTTTGAAGAAGGTGATTTCAAAAACACCGGCAGAGGAAGGGCTCACTTTCAAATTATACCTCAACGCAAATATCTATTTAGGCGAGCCAGAACCTGGTGTTTCAGCTTTCGAAGAAATCGAAGAAGGACTTTATCGCTATTACGATGAATTAGAGCTGCTTATTCCTGAAGAACTCATGCCCGCGTTTCAAAAGGTCTTGGATGGCGAAGCGGAGGGGAAGTCCACATTTAAAATCATCGGCCCAAATCGCGTGGAATTGGTGAGCATGAATTTTTGAGTGGATTTTTTGGAAGAAGGGGGGGAGTTGTTATCAAGCCTTTGGTTGAGGTCGCTGCGCTCCGGTTTATGGTCGCTGCGCTCCGGTTTAGTCGCTGGCGCGGTTTGGTTGAGACTTCGCCGGTTGAAGGTCGCTTTGCTCCTGTTTATGTTCGCTGCGCTCCTGTTTAGTCGCTGGCGCGGTTTGGTTGAGGTTTTATTGTTGATTTCCGCATTCCTAATTCACTAGCCAAAACACCCTCACCCTCGAAGCGAGCTCTAAACGAATAGGAAAAGCGGGCTGTTCAGATGTGTAGATCAAGCTTCCTTGTTGATTAAAGACTTGAATCGATTTCGGAATTGCAGCTCCATTTCGAAGCCTTAAACTTTGTGTTGCATGATGGTAGTAAACGCTTTTGCTTTGGACGTGATTTAAGCTCATGTCTCCCACGTGAACGAGGGTAATGATGGTGTCTACGCTGCAGTTGAAATCATCCACTATGCTTAAGCTCACCGGGAGGCTTTCAGCATTGAAACTATCTTCGCCAAGAACCTTGTTCCAGAAGAAGCTGTAAGGCGCTTCACCACCACTTACGTTGGTTTCAATGAGCACACTTGAACCGGTTTCGGTAAGGGTGAGGTTGAGGAGGATTTCTTCCGGACCACCAACAACTTCGCTGCTTGTTGTGCTACAACCGTTGGTGTCGAAAACGGTGTATTCATAAACCCCAGGCGACAGTCCGAAAATCGCTTGTCCACTTTCCCCATTGCTCCAAAGTACATTAGCCATGGGTACGCCCGCGGTATTAAACACCTCAATGGCTCCATCCTGAGCGCCAAAGCACGATTCGGCTTGGGGGTTACTTACGGGAAGTGGGTTTGGGGTGAATAGAATAGATAGGGTGTCAGAATTTATAATGCCCTGTTTGGTTTCGTAGATGTAGAAATAGTCACCACTTGTAGTTATAGCAAGGCTTTCTGTCTTTGCGCCGTTGTTCCAAAAGAAAAAACCGTCGCTCAAGGCGGTGGCAAATAGGGTGTCGCCCTCACAAGCGCTGGGCTCTGCACTTAAGAGAATTTCCTGCGCACAAAGTGGCATCACCCCGAAAAAATAAATGGCAAAAAAGAAAGTCCTCATGACGCAATGTACTTCAGAAAGACCTAGGGATGAAACACCAATTCCTGGTGAAGCTTGGACTCGAAATCAAAGCTCATGTGCATGGGGCGCCAAGTGGCATTCATGTACAGTTCAACTTGGTCTTTGTAGTGGGGCGACCAGCGGTGTCCAGACTGACCACTAGGCGTTACACTCAGGGAGTTGTTTAAATCACTGAAGTCGACAATAATGCGCATTTGCGGACCAAAATGAGCTTTGTATTCCATGTCGGTATTGCCAACAAAGCCTGATTGCATGAGGGTTTCGTTACTACCTGGTGCGGGGAAAGGACCGATGTTGTAAAGGTTTTTCATTAGCGCGCCTCCTTGGGCTAATGGGTGTTCCAGCTCCAAAGTGTGGAGGTCGCCCCAGGTCCATTTATCCAAGTTCTTGCTGTGTTTCAGCACAAGTTCGTTCATGCATCGGCTATAAAGGTCGGGGAGGAGGTCGCCAAGTGTTTCCACTTCTGTTGTTGCCTGAAGGTCCCACACGGGGTGCTGCGGATCTTGAATGAGTTCAGGAATGGCACGCTTCATCCAGTGAGATCGTATGAATGCATCGAAATCTACTGGGTTCATTTTTTCTGAAAACACGGTGTCGATCAAACTAAAGAGCACATGGTTGTAGATACTTACTGAAATTTCTTCTCTGTTGTAATCGCCCAAATTCCCAAGGTATTTCATGCCAAGTTGTTCGAGTGTAGTGTAGTCTTTATTTGCTTCGCGAAGCAAAACTTCAAACTGCTTAGCATTCTCTTTATCGGTTTCACTGTGGAGGTCGAAAAGCAATGATTTCATGCCATCCACATCCCAACGCTTTTGTTCTCCGAAAAGGAACTTCAATCGTTCTGCGCGGGTTTCGGGAAGGTAGTAACCGGGGTAAAGCTCTCCGTTGGTCATCATCGACTGACTATTGGCAGAATAAATTACCCCACTTGGCGGATTGATCTGCTGCGGGTTAAGGTTAAAGGGAAGTGCGTTTATGGGATCGTTGGAAGAAAATCGTCCATCCAAAATGGCCTTCGTTTCCACTTCATCATTCCACTCCAACAGTCGGGCACAAGCCCACCAAGCGATGTTGTCTTCGCGATCGGCGTAAACGATATTGAGTCCCGGACCATGAATGTTGCTCACGGCGGTTTCAAAGGCGATTAAGCTTTGTGCGTGACTCATGTTGCGGAAAGCCTCAATGAGTTGGTTTTCGCCTTTCAGATAGTCCCAACGCATGGACACGTCCTCTCTTTGCTTGAGGAGCGGGAAGACGCTATGCACAAGCGGACCATGATGTGTTTCTTTGATGGTGATGGTGGTGTCTGGAGCATCTTTGATGATGATGCTTCGTTCACGTGTTCGAGCGGCATAAATCGTGCTGTCGTAATTGTAATGGGTATCGTCAACAAAATCTTCAGCGTAGAATTCCATGTCGTCATTTTCAAACATGGTGAGCCCCCAAGAGCAGAAGTCGTTATGTCCCACCAAAGCATAAGGGATGCCCGGTAAGTAATTGCCATAGAATTCCATTCCTGGGTAAGCGAGGTGGGCTTCGTACCAAACTTGAGGAACACGATAGCCAATGTGGGTGTCGTTACACATTAAGGCGTTTCCAGTTGTTGTGCGTGAGCTATTCAGCGCCCAGGCATTCGAACCTTCGAAGGCCCCAACGGGAAACAGGTCGATAACATCAATAAAACCAAGCAAAGAGTCTTTGGCTTGATCCATAGGAAAAGAAGGGATGTGGTGATCGTTTTCAGTAGGGTGAAGAAAGAGCTGTTTGATCCAATCTTCCCCATGCTTGTCGCGCAAGTTACTCAACATGGGATCGGTTTTCTGCGCCATTCCCAATCCCCAAGCCATATATCCGGCAATGGAGTACATGTCGGCCACCCTAAAGGTATCCGGCTCGTAGCCTAGAAGTTTAAATTCGAAGGCTGTTTTGCCTTCATCAATAAACTGGTTCACCCCTTGGAGGTAGGCAAAAACTTCAGCTTTAATTTCTGGAGGGGCCGTGCTTAAGAATTGTTGTTCTGAGGCTAGGGCAGCGCTTTGAATACCAACCGTTGCGAAGAGAAGATCGGCGTCAATTGCGGCTTTACCGAAGATCTCACAAAGCCGACCATTAGCCACTCTGCGCATTAAATCCATTTGAAACAATCGTTCGCTTGCTGCAATGTAACCAAAGCTTCTGTAGGCATCTTCAGCTGTTTGCGCTTTGATGTGTGGAACACCAAAGTCGTCGAATTGCACCTTAACCGCTTCGTTCAGCCCTGTAATTTGAATTTCCCCTTCATAATTTGGAGTGAACGAGCTCCAGTACAAAAAGATGCCAATGATAGCAATGAAAATCAGCGTAAATAGAGCAATACTCAAACGTTTTAACCACTTCATATTTTTACCTTAACGTTCAAGCACAAAGCGCATTTGTTGAACGGTTTCTCCGTAAAGGTAAAGGATATAAGTGCCCTGACTCAAGTTATCGACATCAATACGTGTTGTTTCTGCGCTTAGCTTGCCATGTTGCAGTGATTGACCGAGGTAGTTGAAAATACTGTAGCTCTTAAAATTCAATGCATTAGAGATGAAAAACGCCTCATCAGCAGGGTTTGGGTAGAGCTTGATTGGTGAAGAATTATTTTCTTCATTCCCTTCAATATTGATGATGAGGTTAAGGGTGATGCTTTCTTGAATAGCACAATCGTTGGCATCGACTATGGTGGCGATATAGAGTCCTGGTTCTAGATCATTGATGAGGTTTCCGCTAGCCCCGTTCGACCAGTAGACTTCGTAGGGTGGAGTTCCACCGGAGAGTTCGAGCTCTATGCTCCCAAGTTCTTGTTCCGTTGCATCGTTGATAATGGCGTTGCTTTGAATGGGTGTGGGTTCTTCAAGTATAAAAACCTCTTCTAAGACACATCCATTTTGGTCGGTAACGCTGAATGGGTAGTCTCCTGCGCCCAGGTTCAGGAAGTTCTCATCAAAGGTGTCGATTTCCAAGCTCCCAGAACCACCAGAAGGGTAGATGAGCACAATGCCGTCATTTTCACCTGCACAAGAAACAGGGAAGGAAATAAGGGTATAGCTCATGCTATCCGGAGCTGTTAATTCGAAAGAGATACTTCGATAACAACCAAGGCTATCGTGAAGTTCTACCCAGTATTGACCGTCGCTTAATTCATTAACAAACAATACGTTAGAGTTGTTGAACCAAAGTACTTGTTCAACGTTGTTTGAAAGGCCATTAAGACTTGCTTCGCCTTCATTCGTATTGAAGCAGGGCGGGTTTGTAGTACTCAGTTCTCCTTGCAATTCATCGTGAATGATGAAGCTATGTTCTTGAGAAGTGACGCTCAATCCGAACTCGTTCGTCAATAAAACTTGATAGGTATTTGAATTGGTGATGTAACGCGCGTTGCCTTGAAAGCCATCGTTCCAGCTGGCCCATCCATCGCCAATCACTTCTACAAAAATGCTGTCGCCAAAACAGGCTTCTACTTGCTGAAATTGCAGTTCACAGAGGAGTGTGCTTCCTTCAACAAGCGTGTTGTATGACAAGCTTTCTAAGTTGTAAAAGGTGTCGGTATGACCGCTTGGCCAGAGAACTGAAAGGCTATCGAGGTTATTTCCAGCGGGAATAGGGATGAGGATGTCTTGACTGTCTTGGCCAAGGTAATTGCCTCCGCTTTTGGTATAAAAATCATAAGTATTATCGCCCACATAGGCGCTCACCCAAGCCCCAATTCCTTCAAGATTAGATACTACACCTTCGAGATGAATGGTACACGACCCGTTGTTTCCGAAAGCGGTATTTCTCCAGAGCACGGTATTGTTGGGAGCATGGTTATTGCAAACGATGTCGATAAAGCCGTCTTTATTAAAATCGGCAATGGCCGGTGAAAATCCAGGGAATTGGTTTTGATTTCCTGGGAAGGGATTGTCTGGATAAAAGTTGTTCCCCAGGCTATTTTTGAAGAAAAAGTTTTGATTGTTGTTCGTGTTTTGAGTTGTCAGTACATAGAGGTCGTCATAACCATTATTGTCGTAATCCATCCATACAGCTCCCCAGCAAAGAACGCCCACATCGAGATCGAATTCTTCAGTAACATCACTAAAGGTGTCGCCGTCGTTTCTATGCAAGACATTACCGAGTTGATCATTGGTCACATAAATATCAAGATCACCATCTCGATCGTAATCGCTAATTGAATTACTCATGGCGTCCATAACGTAGTCGAGGTTCATTTCTTCGCTGACATCGCTAAAGGTACCATCGCCGTTATTGATGTAAATGACATTGGTGGGTTCTTTGTCATTGATGAGGAAAAGGTCTGGCCAAGAATCTCGGTTAATATCGGTAAACACCGCCTGAAAGCTGGGCATTTGTCCGTTATCAACTCCTGCGGCTACGGCTACTTCGGTGAATGTTCCATCGCCGTTGTTGTGCATGAGCCAGTTGTGCGGACCAACATTCCAGTTGTAGTTAGCGATGTAGCAATCGAGAAATCCATCTTTGTCGTAATCCCCCCAACAAGCACCATAGGAGTGGGGAGCAGTAACAACGGGCATTCCTGCCTCTGCACTCACATTTACAAAACCTTCAGGATCTTTTCTAAAGAGTATAGGGTTGGCTGCTCTTCTAGTGACAAGGAGGTCTGCATCGCCATCGTTATCGTAGTCGGCATAAGTAGCTGTTTTAGGATCGCTCCATTGCATTGGGATGAGTTCATCACTGATAAAAGTTCCTGCAATGTTTTCAAAACGAACAATACCTACACCATTAACACAATAAGTCAGGTCTGGCCATGAATCGCCATTATAGTCGTAAAAACTAACTCCAGAACCAAGAACAGGCGCACTATTGACAACGTTCAGGTTTTGCTGAGAAGCTACATTAACGAAGCTTTGAGCAAAATATGAGCTACTGCACAACAGGCCTGCGAAAAACAGGCAAAATTTCATAATCAGTATAGTTAAGGTAGCTGAGCCTCCAATAATGAACGCTTAGCTTAAAATGAATTTAGGTAAAAATCCAATTCAAACAACACTTAGCTTACTGAGTTTTAGTTCCCTAGGTTTATCAAGGGTTTTGCTGATTTTTTAAGCCTTTGCTGTACTACTTTGATTAGAAATGGAAGATTTAATTATGTTAAAAAACACCCTCTTAGGCCACTTTTTCGCCTCTTGCTGCTTCTAATATGAGGTACCAGTCTTGTTCACTGAGCACAAATTCGCCGCGATGAATGTAACGTTGAATACGCCCGATATTAGCTGTACCCGTAACCGGCGTAATTTTGCAAGGATGAGTTCTTAACCAAGCGAAAAGGAGCTGGTCGTGGTCTGCTTGGTACTTTTCGGCCAATTTATCCAATACTTTGATGATGCGTTTGCACTGGTCGTCTGGCCTTGGTGAGAAAATGCTTCCTCCGCCTAGCGGACTCCAAGAGGTGAGCGCTATGTTTTCTAGTTGACAAAAAGCAGGAATTGCTGATTCAAACAATTGCCAATTCATTGCAGAAATTTCTAATTGAAGCACATCAATTGGGAAGAGGCGGTGAATCAATTGGGTTTGATCGTAGGTGAAGTTTGAAAGCCCTACTTGTTTCACTTTACCGCTGGCCACAAGGTGTTCAAATGCCGCCGCAATTTCGTGCGGATTCATCAAGTAATCTGGTCGGTGCAGTAAAAAAGAATTGATTCGCTCAACACCTAAAGTTTTGAGCGAATTTTCAGCAGAAGCAATGATATGTGAACTGCTGAGGTCGTAATGTTTCACAAAGTGAGTAGGTCTGGATTCAGCCACATAACGAATACCACATTTTGTGGTAATTTCAATGTCGTTTTGGTACTTCTGATCGCTCTTAATAAGTTCACCAAACCAGGCTTCCGTGGTATAACCTCCATAAATATCCGCATGGTCGAAGTGCTTCAATCCTAAATCCAAACAACCATCAACAAAGTGCTTCAAATCTTTTAGGGATAGGTCTCTGCCCCAATTTCCGAGGCGCATGCTTCCGATAATAAAAGGAGGGTATTTTGCTTTCATGTGCTTTTGCTGTGCGATTTCAAGTCAATGATCAAGGCGCTTACAAGATCTTCCATCTTAATTTTCACTCCGACATCATTTTAAAAAAAGAATTTATGAATGAAGAGGTCCATTACTTCAATCAAAATGAGGATGATGATGATCCATTCCAGAAGGGTTGATCTTGCGTGCTGATTGAAATCGTTAAACACCTCTAGGTTATCTTTAACAATGTTCAAGTTTTCTTCAACCGCGCGGTACCTGAGTTGAATGTCGAGCTCTCGGTTGAGATCGGCATCGAGCTGATTCAGTCGCACATCGTTCCAAACACTTCTCGGGCTGTGGAAGATGTAGAGGTTTTCTAGAATGGCATTTTTGATGTTCAAGGTGGTACCGATGTACTTCATCAAATCTTTGTTTTTTAATGAAATCTTACCGGTTCTCGCCATGTGGTTGGTATGCTCTTTTGTTCCTGAGAGCAACTCGTCGCTCAAGCCTTGATAGTAGGCGATGGCTGCACTTTGAGCAAGGTTGAAGAGGATGATTTTAATCACGGGTAGTGTACTCGAAGTAATTCGAATTTTATTGAAACTCACGAGGTCCATTTGATCAGGATCAATTTCAACATCGTAATATTCAAAGGTTTCAGCAATGGTCTCTAAATTCATGCTGTGGCGCACATCCCCAAGGAAGTTTTGGGCCGATTCGTGCGAGACGTTGAAAAAACTAATCACCCCAAAATCAAACAGAAAAGCATAGCCGTCGTCGATTTTTAGTAGTACTTCGGTCTTCTCTTCCTCCACAATAAATGCTTTGGATTGTATTGCGATCTCGCCAATAGGCAAGCGGCTACCAATATGATGGGCAAAAGCTGTAAACATGTACTGAGCTCTAGGCTGGTTAAATGAATGTGTAAATATACGTTAGCTTAATGTTGCTTAAACAAAGAAAACTTGACTTCATTCATTAACTTTGTAACAAGGAATGAAGATATGATAGATTGGTTAAATACACAGACGGAAGAAGAGGTAGCAGTTGATGTGCTTGTGGAATCTGTTGAAGAGCACAAACTGATCATTTTTAACGATGAAGTAAATACCTTCGATTTTGTAATTGATAGCTTGATCTCAGTTTGCGGACACGACCCGCTTCAAGCCGAACAATGCACCTTGATTATCCATTTCAAAGGGAAGTGCGATGTGAAATCGGGTGAATATGATAAACTAGAACCCATGTGTACCGCCTTGCTCGATCGGGGTCTTACCGCTGAAATTCAATAAGATGAAAACGATTAAAGTACTTGGCCTTCTCATGATGGTGGGCATTTTTATTGCTTGCGCGAAGATTCCAATCACGGGCAGACGAGCAGTAAAACTCTTGCCAGAATCTCAAATGATTGGGATGTCAATAACGGCCTACGATGATTTTCTCAAGCAAGCTCAAGTGATGCCAGATAGCGATCCAAGAGCGCAAATGGTGAAACGACTAGGAAACAACATTCAAGCGGCTTGCGAATCGTACTTGGCATTGAAAGGACAAATGAAGTGGATTGAAGGCTTTGTTTGGGAATTTAATTTGGTTGACGACCCTACAGTTAACGCGTGGTGCATGCCAGGAGGAAAAGTAGTAGTGTACACAGGGATTTTAGACGTGGCTCAAGACGAAGCAGGTTTGGCAGTAGTCATGGGACATGAAGTAGCGCACGCCGTTGCTCGCCACGGTAATGAACGCATGAGCAACCAATTGGTCATTCAAGCAGGAGGAGTAGCACTCGCTGTGCTCATGAGTGAGCGTCCGGCAGAAACTCAAGAAATGTTCATGAACGCTTATGGTATTGGTTCAGGATTAGGAGCGCTAAAGTTCTCTCGCCAACACGAATCAGAAGCAGACCACATGGGATTGATCTTCTCTTCAATGGCCGGTTACGATCCAAGAAAAGCGCCAAAATTTTGGGAACGTATGAGTGCTGGTGGCGGACAACAACCCCCAGAATTTTTGAGCACGCACCCTTCGCATGAAACCCGTGTTCAAGATTTAAATGCCTTGATGGAAGATGCCTTGGTGTACTACAACGCATCAGTAAAGCATTAAACTCATTCCCTCTTTGAGGCCCCTTATTCCGAAGAATTTACACCCTGTGCTTTTCTCAAGTATTAAGTGTTTGTGAATGAGGTGTTTGTGATGCTGTTAAAGCCTAAAAATAAATTCAATTTCTCGAACAAAGATGCCCTGTTTGTGTTCTAAATGGAAACAGAAAAATGGTAAATCCAATTCGAGTACTAGTTGTTGCCGGCGACGCCAAAGTAGCGCAAGCCGTGGATTCTTTGCGAGAGCGTCTTGAGTTAATTACCACCAAGGTTACGCTCGATCCTGTAGAAGGGCTGTCTTCGATGCTAGAAGATCCGGCCAATTTCATCTTACTTGATGCAAGAGAAGAGGTGAGTTTGGAGGCATTAGACATGGTGCACCGCATCAAGTTATCTAACGGATTGCCTTTAGTGATTTTCGGAGCAACACCAACTTCACTCATTACTCAAATGAGTAGTTTCGACATCGTTGCACCACTTACAGAGAAAGCAAGCATTGACGAAATGGCGAGCAGCATTGAAGAAGCCATTACCAGCTTGAACGGAACGGTGAGGAAATCCGCTAACACAGAGCAATTTCAGTTGTACACCAAGATTGGCAATAAATTGAAGCGCATCGACATCGACCACATCCGCTATGTGGAAGTAGAAGGGAAGTACTGTTCTATTAAAGTGGGCGACCGCAGGTACAATGTTAAAGTGAGCATGAAAGACCTTGTAGCTCGTTTGCGCGATCCACGCTTCATCAGAGTTTCCAGAAACTTTGTGATCAACATGGACCTGATCGAGTACATCGACACCTTTAACTTCTCTGTGAAAATAGACGAGCGCGATATTCCAATCAGCAGAACGTATAAAGATCAGTTGATGGCCAGGATCGAACTCATCTAAGAACGTTCAGCTCGTTTTACTTTCCGCTTATCCTAGTTTTATATTTTCGCGCATTGGTTTTTAGTATTTTCAAATTATGAAAAAGCCAATACTCATCTTATCTGCTCTGGCAATACTCAGTTCTTGTCAAGAGCCACAAAGCGACGAAAGCACTATGCGAAAGGCACTGGATTATCCAGAAACTAGAAAAGGTACTGATACCCTTGAATTTTGGGGTGAAAGCGTTCCAGATCCATATAGTTGGTTGGAAGACGACCGTTCAGAAGAAACTGCAGCTTGGGTGAAGGCTCAAAACCAACTCACTCGCAGCGTCCTCGATTCCATTCCTTTTAGACAAGCCATAGCCGACCGTTACAAGGCGCTGTTTGACTATGAAAAAGTGGGCTCGCCTTATAAGGTTGGAGACAACTACTTCATTTATAAGAACAGTGGCTTGCAAAACCAAAGTGTGATTTATGTTCGCCAAGGAAGAGAAGGGGAAGAGAAGGTGTTTCTTGATCCCAATGCTTTGTCTGAAGACGGCACCGTTACCGCAGGTTTGATGGGGGCTTCTAAAGATCATAAGTACATGGCCATTACGCGTTCTGAAGCAGGGTCTGATTGGAGTCAGATTCGTGTGATGAACATTGAAACAGGCGAAGAAACGGGCGATGTATTGAAATGGGTGAAGTTTTCTGGTGCTGATTGGTGGAACGATGGCTTCTTCTACAGCCGTTATCCCGCTCCTGCAGCTGGTGATGAATTGAGTGCAGAAAATACCTTTCACAAGGTGTATTACCACAAGTTGGGTACCGATCAGGAAGACGATGTGTTGATCTACGAAAACTTGGATGCTCCCAACATGTATCATTGGACCAGCTTAACGGAAGATGGAAAGTACCTTGTGCTTTACGCTTCAACGGGAACCGATGGTTATGAATGCTACTACAAAGAGGCAGGATTAAGTGGTGAATTTACTCCTTTGTTTACCGGCTTTTCAAACAAAAGTAGCGTGATTGACCATGTTGATGGTCGCTTTTTAGTTTCTACCGACATCGACGCACCCAAGAGCAAATTGGTGTCGATTGATCCCGCATCGCCCCAAAAAGAAAATTGGATTGAAGTTATTCCAGAGTCTGAAGACCTTCTCGAAGGCGTGAGCAGTGCTGGAGGAAAACTCTTCGCTACCTATTTGAGCAAGGCTTCGAACAAAGTAGAAGTCATGAATTTGGACGGAAGCGATCGCAAGTCCATTAATTTACCAGACCAAACCGGTTCTGTTGGTGGTTTTGGAGGCGAGAAAGACGACGAAACCTTGTTTTATTCCTTTACTTCATTCACCTATCCTACAAGCATTTACGAATACAATATTGCTACTGGCGAGAGTGAATTGTACTACGCACCCGAGCTCGATTTCAATCCCTCGGATTACGAAAGCAAGCAAGTGATGTACCCAAGTAAAGACGGTACCATGGTGAGCATGTTTTTGGTTCATAAAAAAGGACTGGAAATGGATGGAAAGCGACCAACCATGCTTTATGCTTACGGCGGTTTTAATGTTTCCTTGACCCCTAGTTTTTCTACCAGCAACATCATCTTACTTGAAAACGGTGGTGTTTATGCCATGGCCAACCTTCGCGGTGGTGGAGAATATGGTGAAGAGTGGCACAAAGCGGGAATGCTCGATAAGAAGCAGAACGTTTTTGACGATTTCATTGCTGCTGCAGAGTACCTTGTTGCCCAAGGATACACCGATAGCGATCACCTGGCCATTGCTGGAGGTTCGAATGGAGGACTGCTTGTTGGTGCTTGCATGATTCAACGACCAGAGCTTTACAAAGTGGCATTTCCAGCCGTTGGAGTGATGGACATGTTGCGTTACCACAAGTTCACCGTTGGTTGGGGATGGATTCCTGAGTACGGTTGTGCAGACAGTTCAAAAACCGAGTACGATTACTTGAAAGCTTACTCGCCCTACCACAATCTTATAGTAAAAGCGTATCCTTCAACCATGGTGACTACGGCAGATCATGACGACCGTGTTGTACCAGCGCATTCTTTTAAGTTCTCCGCAAGATTGCAGGAAGTTCACCAAGGAGCAAACCCTGTTTTGATTCGAATTGAAGAGAAAGCCGGACACGGAGCAGGGAAACCAACTTCAAAGGTTATTGATGAGCAGGCCGATAAGTGGGCCTTCATGTTTGCCGAAATGGGCTTAAGTTACCCCATGAAATAAGTTATTGCACCACAGCAGTAAAGCCAATGAGCTTCGGTTCAGTGGCGGCATTGCTGAACACACGAATCACCTTCTGCTGCAAGCCCGCTTGTCCGGAAGGATCAAATTCCACTAAAACTTCGCCGCTTTCACCAGGGGCGAAGTTTTTTTTGTTTAATACCGGAACAGTGCAAGCGCAAGGCGATAGAATGGAATCAATGCGTAAGGTATCATCCCCTGTATTGGTGAAGTAGAAAGTGGTGCTTTTTATGCTTCGCGAAGAAACATCACCAAAATCATAGGAAGTAAATTCGAATTCAATTTGTGGAGCTCGTTCAGCCATGCGTTCTACTGAGAGAATCTCAATTTTCCGTTCCAAAGAAGCCGCTTTGCTGTAGATCGAGGCCTTTTCATTGTTAAGTTGATCGTTCACCCCAGCTTGGGCTTTGTCTTCTCCAAAGGGCGCCGCGCGGAAATTTAAAAGGGCTCCATTTTCCGCATTCCCATTGATGTAGGGGAGAAGTACGCCATTGTTCCACGCTTCGAGATGATTCACAAGGCTTTTAATTCTGCGCTTGGTGAGGTTGATGTTGTAGTCGCTTTCCGCACGCGGACTAGCAAAGCCTTTGATGGTGAGTTCAACCGAGCTTCCTCGCTCCAGCTCTTCAAGCAACAAGATTTGAAAGATCTCAAGGTCTTCTACACCTTTATCCACATAGAATTCGAAGAACGATTCAATATCAAACAAAGCATTCTCTTTCTCTTCATCCTTTAAACCACTCGTGTTTTCTTTAAAGTACTTCTGTTTTAGCTTTACATAGGAGTCATAAGCCTGGAGGTAGCTTAAATTCGTGGTGGTGTCGCGCGTGTTGGGATTGGGCTCGTCGTTATGGAAATACAAGGTTACGGGCAGGTAATCGTTCAGTTCCTTTAAAGAAGCATAAGCCCGTTCTTTCTCTTCGAGGGAAGCAATGCTGTCGGAAAAAGTGAGTCGGAATAAATCATTACAACAACTCGCCGCAGTATCTGATTCTGGTCGGTTAGAAGCAAAATACGCCGCATTTTCATCCATAGCGTAGATGTAGTAGAGGTCGTTGTAGCTCGAGTTAATCGGACTCCCCAGATTTTCAGGCAAGTCAAAAGACCTTGGATATCCTTTTGAACGGAGGATGTCGAAACCGCCTAAAGACAGGTGAGCATTTGAGCTAAAGTAGAGTTCTTCGTTGATGAAAAAGGGGGTGATTTCATTTCCTGCGGTGTTGACGTTATCGCCAGCATTCACAGGAGCTTGCCATTTTCCATTGCGGTATTCGCTCCACCAGATGTCTAACCCACCGCGAGTTCCCGCTCTGTCTGAAGCATAAAAGAGGAATTCCGAGCCCTCATACAAACCCACTTGCGGCATGCTTGCTGTACATTCTCCATCAAGTAAAATTCCAAGGACACGTTCATTTACGAACTGACCATGTTCAAGGTCGCACTCATAAATGCGGCATTTGTCTTCACAACGGGAGTAGTAAGCTCGTGTTTTGTCGGGCGAGAACGCCAAATTTCCCAGTGCAGCTCCTTCTGAGGCCATCGGAAAGCTGTAGCTCATTTCCGCATTGAAGATGGAATCTGGGTGAAGCGCTTTGTAAATGGCAATTTGAGCATTTTCGAATCCAGAATTCAGCGCGGAATAGAAGAAGATGGAGTCGTTAAAAGGGGCAGGAGCGAATTCAGAGTTTTCTGTGTTCACATCACCTGGGAGTCGGTTTAGAGCAGCAATGTTTTTAGCTTCGCGAAGCTTCAACGCCCAAGAGCAGTTGTCCATTCCCTGTTTTGCCAAGGCCACTTCAGGAAAGGATTTACTCTTGTTTCTGCTGTAAAATTTTTTGTAGTTCCGAAGCGCGTTTTGGTGGTCGCCTGTTAGCTGTTGCATTTCAGCTATTCGGTATTGACCCAGCGCAAAGATTCTACCACGGTCTTTTTTAAAGTTCTTTTCGTAGTAGTACAATGCCCTGCGGTAGTCCTTTGTTTCTCGGAGACATTCTGCGTAGTTCAAGCTGTGTTCGAAGGTTGTGGAGTCGAGTTTCATCACCTCCAACCAGTAGGCAGTTGCCGTTTGGAATTGCCCGTTTTCCTGAGCTTCCGAGGACAGTGTTTTCCATTGCTTCAAGGACTGTGCTGAAAGGGCAGAGGAGGCAAAGAAGAATAAGAGCAGTAAGAAGAAACGCATGAAGCTAAGATAGGAAGACTTTGTGATTGGCGGAAAGGCAAAATGGAATGGGTGATTGGGAGGTTTTTTGGTGATGGGTGATTCATCACGAGTGACCAGTGAAGTGTGATGGTGGGGCAAACCATGGGGAACCAAGTTTCAAGTCATCCATGTTTTGCACAAAAGTGCAATTTTTCGCCGTCATCCAAGGCCCTGTCGGGCCCCTCCCGTGCCCCCTCCCCCCGCACCTGGCCATGAAACTAGGGAGCTTTTGCATGACTCGCAAGTCAAGTTTGTGAATAGCTAACCTAACTTTGTAGTTGTTCATCAAGCATTAAAAAAACACTCAAAAACACCTCACACCAGATGCACCAGCATCACCAAAATCTCACAAAACAACTTCGGCTCTGCCCACACCTTTAAATCGATTTGAATAGCAATATAAGTATAGAATAATCTGAACGCTGAAGGAGTTTATAACTGCAAGCCTTTTCTGTATTTCTAATTTTTCTTGGGGCTAAAACTGCTTTGATCTGAGCTCCTTCAATACGTCTTTAGCTATCCATATTGCAGATGGCGATGGCATTGTTAGCAGTTCTTGCGCGAGATCAATGCTTGCTTTAAAAAGTCGAGAATTTCGCTTTCCAATGCTTCGCAAAGCCCAAGAAACGGCTTTTTTCACGTACAACCTTTCGTCCAAAGCGCCTTCTTTTATGAGCTCGAAAAACGACAAATACCGCTCATCCTCATCCTTATTTCTTTTCGAACAATAGGCCGCCATGCTCGCAAAACTTGAACGGCGTTGAAATTCACCTTCATGCGCTGCATAGGAGCGGATAATCTCAAGGGCAATCGGACTTCGAGCATAAATGGCCATGGAAAACGAGTCGGTGATTTCCCAGTTTTCGAAGGTGCTGGTCCAGGCGTGGACATCATCCATATTCAAAGCTTTAGGTGGGAAAAACTTCGACACCAATAAACGGCTTTCATAGAGCTCACTTTTGAATAGCATTCGCCCGAGTTCGGGGTCTTTAGGTAACTGTTTTGCATATTCCTTAAGTTGGGCGTTGTCGATGCCCAAAACACCATCAGCACTAATATTAAACTTCTTCTTTCGAAAATCAGCTTTTATAGGGTCGGCATGATCTCTGAGCCACTGTTCAATTGAATCTTTGCTCATTCTTCAAGATTCCTGGTTTAGGTAGGTGCTTATGAACTCATGAACAATGGGCACATCTGCATCCAACCAATCTAAGCTCAACAGCCCCTCCTTTGCAAAGAATTGAGCCCTTTTGTGTTCAAATAAGCTCAGTTCACCAGAAGTCCAGCGCACAATAAAAGGGTGGAGGCATACAGATACATCAGGGTAATGGTGTTCAACTGATTGTAAGCTTTGAAGCACTTCAATGCTACAAGAAAGTTCTTCCTGAATTTCCCTCACAATACTTTCTTCAGCGCTTTCCTTGGCTTCAATTTTACCACCGGGGAACTCCCATTTAAGTGGGTGTCGCATCTGCTCGCTGCGTTGCACGGCCAGCACTTCTTTTGGGTTTTTCGGGTTGATGATGAGTGCGCAGCTGACTTGAATCATTCAGCTAAGATAAGATCAAAAAGGCTCAGATTTCTCCCAGATAATTAACTACCTTTGCATCGCATTTGGTTCTTCCCCTGTTGGCTCAGGGTGAAGACGAAAAGGGAATCAGGTGAAAGACCTGAACTGTGCCCGCAGCTGTAAGCTCATTAAAAAAAGGATTAGCATTCTTATGCCACTGGGAAACCGGGAAGGCGCTAATCTGGAGTAAGTCAGAAGACCTGCCAATTGCAACAAACACGAATCGCCCTCGGTGCAAGAGCGAAAGTGAACATGAAGAAACTCATTTTCATAGCAATTTGGCTATCCTTGATCTTGTCCGCATCGGCCCAAGATTCGCTTCTTAGGATATCATTGCCCGTAGCGCACGTTACAGAGGTAATCGATCTTGTTTCGCCCAAAAATTCGGCAGATAGCCTTCAAGAGGCTTGGTCGAAATCAGGGAGTATTGGTGATTTGTTGTTGAAAAACGGACAAACAATTATTCGTCCTTATGGACCTCCTGGTAGTGCAATTACTGCAGCTTCGCAAGGACTCTTGGGCGATCATTTTTCAGTGTTGTGGAACGGCTTTGAAATGAACTCTCCCAGCTTGGGGCTAACAGATTTCTCTCAATTACCTGCCCAATTTTTTGAAAATCACCAAAGTCACCAACACGTTTCAAGCAGCGCATTTGCTTACGGTAGCGGAGCAGGAGGGATGATTAGCCTGAATAACGCCTACAGCGCAGAGCAAGAACTCAAGCTTGCTCACAGCTCCTTGAACAATCAAAGTTATGCCCTGAAAAGCGCTTTTGAATTGGGCAATGTGAAGCTTCAAACTAAGCTCTTCAAGCGAAAAGCGAGCAATGAATTTGAGTTTGTTGACTATTATAAATTCCAACACCCTGTTTTAAAGCAAGAGCACAACAACCATGATTTGTTGGCCTTCATGCAGTCCATTTATGGTGGAGATCGTTGGAAATGGAACGCTCATCTTTGGCTCCAAGAAGCAAATACTGCTATTCCAGAGCCTTTGGGGAGTTTCGGACAAGCTTTTGCGCAACAAAGCGATGGGGCCGTGCGATTATCGGGCTCAATAAAAAGAAGCTTTGAAAAGATGAGCCTCCGCTTTTCCGCAGCACACTTTTTCACCAAACAACGCTATACCGATCAAAATTCCCTTTTTGGAGAATACCTTATCGACTCAAGAATAAAAACCCTACAGCAAAGCTTGAGGGGGGAGCTTGCATGGTATTTCGAGCAGACGAAACTCTTTGTGAAGACCAACGTGGAGCGACAAGAAGCGACAACGAATACCTATAAAAACGAAGAAGTTCTGGCTTTAAATCAAAGTGTTGGTCTGCATCATCAAAGAGAAAAATGGGACCTTCTGACCTTGCTTCGTGGCGATGTGAATTCTCAGGCCAATCCCTTTCTTTTGGGCGATGTAAGTTTGAATCTTCGTCCACTCGAACGAGTACAAGCCCGTTTGAATGCCTCTAGGATTTATCGTTTGCCCGACCTCAACGAACGTTTTTGGGGTGGGGATGAAGAGCGGTTTTTGGCGGCAGAAGAAGGATGGAAAGGAAGCATTCAGGTTCAAGGCCAGCCCTTGAAAAAGGCCGCTTGGAAATCGAGTTTCTTGAGCGCATCCTATACTCAAATTTTGATGGATCAGATGATTCAGTGGTTGCCTAACAGTTCGGGGGTGTTCAGACCGCTTAATTCGGGGGAAGCCAAGATTCAACAATTTCAGTTTAAATTGTTTTTGGAGCGAAGAGGTCAGGTAGTCATGAACCTCTTGGCGAAATGTCAAGTACAGAATTACATGAATGCCCCTTTCTGGTTGGCAGAACATCAGTTGGATCAAAACAATGTCCGTTTGAGCGTAGATGGCAACCTTGAGTACAAGCATTATCATCTAAATGCAGCCTGGCGCTACCGTCAGAACGATTACTTCCCCGGTATCCCAGATAACTGGAGGTTCAATGAACTTCACCTTTTTGATCTTGGTGTAGGGAAACGCATCTCAAAAAACCGAAGCCATCTGATGTTTGTACTTCAGTGCCAAAACATTTTTAACGTAGCCCAACAATTCCTACCCACAGTGGCCATGCCTGGTAGGGTATGGGAAATTCAATTTCAACTTAGCATCAATCAGAAAACGAAATGAAAAAATTACTCTACTTGTCTGCACTCTGCGCATTTGCCTTTGTTTCATGTAAAAAGGAACAAGACGATACCCCCGATAACCAAGGGCAAACACTCGATTATCGCAGTGGTGCTTTGGTGAGCAATGAAGGCGCTTTTGGTGCTGGAAATGCTTCAATATCGTGGATTTCAACAGCTGCTTCAGTAAACCAACTCTTCGAAAACAGCAATGATTTGCCTTTGGGCGATGTCTTACAAAGTATGGCCATTCACCATGATCGTGCTTATGCGGTGTTGAACGGCAGCCAGAAAGTGGAGGTGGTGAACTTGAAAGACTTCAGTGCAGTAGGAACCATTACAGGCTGTGATTATCCCAGGTATTTTTTGGGTGTCGATGAGAATAAGGGCTACCTCAGTAATGGGGCTTTGAGTGGCGAAATCTTAGTGGTGAACCTCAATACCCTCGCTATTCAGTCGTCCATTGCCGTGGGGGGCGGACCAGAAAAAATGGTGCATAATGGAAGTTTTGTTTTTGTTGCCAACAGCGGCGGTTGGGGAGATGATTCAAGTGTGAGCGTTATTGATCCAAGTACGGATGAAGTGCTCTATACCTTGAATGTTGGCGATCGACCAACAGATTTGGTTGTGGATGCCAATAATGATGTTTGGGTGATGTGTTCAGGTGCAACGGAGTACGATGAAAACTGGCAAATCGTGTCGGAAACCCCCAGCTTTGTAGCACACATTGCCGCTTCGGGAAACGAAGTGCTCGATTTAATTCAGTTGGGAGAAACAGGAGACCATTTAAAACACATTGCCATCAACAATCTTGGAAATCAACTCTATTTTTTACTTGATGGCGTTCGAACAATGAACACCGAAAGCGCTACACTCAATGCGGATGCCTTGATTTCAGGCGCTGCGAACTCTATTGATGTTGATCCCATTACGGGCGACATTTATCTCAGCACACCACCAGATTACATTTCAAATGAGCAAATACTGATTTATAGTGCTGATGGAGTTTTTCTTAGAACGGTGGAAGTAGGAATTGCACCGAATGGGGTTGTTTTTTATGAATAAGACGTTTGGCGCTTAAATTCCCGGCCTTCGACTCCGCTCAGGCCTCCGCAAAACCTTACTTGAGGCCTGAGCGAAGTCGAAGGCCGTTGTTAATCGAAGCCGAAGGAGAGGCCTGAGCGGAGTCGAAGGCCGGGTTCATGGCTTCACTGCTTCACCACCAACTCTAAAATATTATCAATGCCCTCTAACCAAGCTCTCGGATTGGGCTTGAGAAGAATATCGGGAACGAGGTTATTTCGTTCAAAGTCAAAAGTAGAAGTGGTGTTAAAGCGAATGGTTGAAATAGACAACTTGATTTTTGTATTGGGTAGCTGGTAAGGTGCAGGATTGCCCCAGGTGCCGGTGTACGGACCTAAACAAGGACTCCCGTAAATGACTCCCCGTTTTAAAAAGCGAAAACCTGCTGCGAAGTTGACGGTGGCTGAAGCGCTTTGACCGTCGATCAATAAGGAGCATTTTCCTTGGTAAGGTTTTTTGATTTCCTGACCATAATCTCGGTAATACACCGTATCGGTGCTGCCACTTTCTAGACTCACGATTTTCAGCCAATTTTGTACTTCTTCGTTTTTCTTATTGAAATGGGTGAGGAAATACTTGTGCAATCCTTTGAAACTCTTCGCGTGCATTTTTTGCGAAACGGCACTCGACTTTGCAATGATGTTGTTAGGAATGCGCAAGCTATCGTCGCTCACGTAACGCAATAAGGCTTCCATGCGATTGCTTTTTCCCCCGGTGTTTCCTCTGAGATCTAAAATCAGGTGGTCTACTTCAGCTTTTCGAATCTTCCTGAAACTTTGCCTTAGAAAGCGATAGTACTTTTTTGATTTGGGGTGAGAAAAGCTGGAAATGTGCAGCACTGCTGTTTTGCTTTCTTGACGAAAATCAAGGGTGTAAGTTTCGGTTTTTACTTTGCGCTTTTTATTGAATTCGCGCCATTCTTTGTACGTTTTCCCTGGGTAAACCGCACGAAGCGTATCTGAGGAACCTGGAATTTGATACTCAAATGTGTTTTCTCTTTTTAAGTTGGTCCAAACGCCGATCATGGGTGGAAAAAGCGCATCGTTAAAAGCGAAGAAGCTGTTTTCTGAATCGCCTTCATACAAACTAAAATCAGCATTTCGTTGGTAGAGCGAGTCGATGTTCACCTCATTAATTCGCAGCAATTGAACGCCTTGTGGTAAAATACCAGTGCGGTCTTCCTTTACATAAACCGATCTTCCTTCAACACTAAAAAGCTGCATGTTCACAAACAAACCACCATTCTCCTTATGCACTTGAGCTAAGGCAGGGTAGAAGAGGGAAGTATGGCTATCTCGAAGCACTTGCAAGGTTTTACCCACCAAGGCGAGATAGTCGTAATACAACATGCCTTTAACCACATTGCTTCTCGCTTCTTCAAAGGCCTGGTTAAAGGATTCTTCGCTGCAATAGGTGAAGGGCGAAACATGGGTTTCGAGAATGGTTTTTTTCAAAGAATCCAGGTCTGCAATGAGCTTCTCTCCATTGAGCAAACTATCTGTAGGAATAGGGTTTTGCGCACTTATTGGCTTCGCGAAGCAAAAAAGTAAGAACAAACAAAGGAGGTGCAGCTTCAAATTAGTCCTGATTACGTTTCTTAACCATGGTCAAAATGGTAGCGAGGGCAACAGTTTCACCTTCCTCATCATACACATCAACCAAAAACTTAACGATTCCTTTCGCAATATCGTCTTCACTGCGCTTTTCTTGGTCGATTTTTTCTTTTACGGTGAAGCGAACCCCTATGGTAGCTCCAGGGTAAACGGGTTTGGTGAACCTGCACTCATCAATGCCGTAATTTAAAAGAACCGGACCTTTTTTCGGGTCAACAAACAAACCTGCTGCTTTCGCTAAAACGAAATAACCGTGCGCAACTCGCTGTTCGAAAATGGTTCCGTCCAAAGAGGTCTCGTCCATGTGAGCATAGAAATTATCTCCACTCACATTAGCGAAGTTCACAATGTCGGTAGTGGTAACGGTGTGCTTGTGAGTGAAAACGGTATCGCCAATGTTGAGTTCTTCGAAGTGTTGACGGAACACGTGAGGGTTGGCTTCAACTTGCTTTCCTCCGTATTGATACACATTGGTAATGGCTGAAATGCTTGTTGGTGAACCTTGAATGGCGGTGCGCTGCATGTAATGGTTAACACCGCGTTTTCCACCCATTTCTTCTCCACCACCAGCTCTTCCTGGTCCGCCATGAACGAGCATGGGCATGGGAGAACCATGACCGGTAGACTCTTTCGCACAATCTCGGTTCAAGACCAAAATTCTGCCGTGGTGCGATGCCGCTCCGAGCACAAATTCACGGGCTTCGCGATTGTCGTATGAGGTAAGCGAACAAACTAAAGATCCTTTTCCAAGCTTGGAAAGGGCAATGGCGTCGTCTAAATTCTTGTACGGCATGATGGTGGAAACCGGGCCAAATGCTTCTACTTCGTGTGATGCGAGTTGATTGAATGGGTCGTCGTTAAGCAACAAAATAGGAGAGAGGAAAGCTCCTTTGGCTTTGTCTGCCCCCACAACCTCAAAGTCCTTGTCTTGATAAACAATTTTAGAGGCTTTCAACAATTGTTCAAGCTTTTGTTCTACGTCGGCCACTTGAGATTTTCCGGCCATGGCACCCATGCGAACCCCATCGGTGTTGGGATCGCCAATGCTGGTTTTCGCCAATGCTTTTCCAAGTTCAATCTGAACATCTTCTACCAAGGCTTCAGGTACAATGATGCGTCGAACCGCCGTACACTTTTGTCCGCATTTAACGGTCATCTCTTTGCGCACTTCCTTAATAAACAAATCAAATTCTTCTGTTCCTGGCTTGGCGCTTTCTCCTAAAATAGCAGCGTTCAAAGAATCGGCTTCCATATTAAAAGGAACGGCTTCTTCAATCAAGCGCGGATGTGCCTTTAGCATGCGTCCGGTAGATGCAGAACCGGTAAATGTTACCACATCCTGAGATGAAACATGGTCTAAAATCCCGTTCGCCGATCCACAAATGAGCTGTAATGCTCCTTCGGGAAGAATCTTGCTGTCGATAATGTCTTTCACCATCAATTCAGTCAGGTAGGCCGTTACGGTAGCGGGCTTCACAATGGCGGGAACACCAGCTAGTAGGTTTACAGCAATTTTTTCAAGCATGCCCCAAATCGGGAAGTTGTAAGCATTGATGTGAACAGCAACGCCTTCTTTTGGAACCATGATGTGGTGACCAATAAAGGATCCTCCTTTAGACAAAGGAGCGGTATCACCATCAACAAAATAAGGCTCATTTGGAAACTGCCTGCGAAAACTAGAGTAGGCAAACAAATTGCCAATACCACCTTCAATGTCAATCCATGAATCTACCTTCGTTGCACCGGTTGCCCAACTTAAAGCGTAGTAGTGTTTTTTGCGTTCCATTAAAAATAAAGCTAGGGCCTTGAGCATACGTCCGCGCTCGTGAAAGGTCATCTTACGCAAAACCGGGTTGCCGACAGTTCTTCCATAATTCAACATCGCTTCAAAATCGAGTCCTTTGCTGGAAGCTGTTGCTACCAAATCACCATTAATGGCGTTGTAAAGTTCCTGACCATCGCCGTCTCCTTCAATCCACTGTCCGAGTGCGTAATTCTTGAGTTTGCTCATGCCTTAAAATTCATTTTGGGTAAAGGTAACAAGCTTGGCGGAATTTATCCCGACATCAAGGCATTAGTCTTTGCGTGTTGAATGGAACTTATTTCCATTCCTCTCGTAGATGAAAGAACCAAATACTGAAAAATGAAATTTCGTTTGCTTACTCTTTTTTGCTTCGCGATGAGCGGAGTGCTTTCGGCCCAAACGCCTTCACTAGTTGTTCAACAAGTAGATAACCAAGGAATGCTTGAAGGAAATACCTACCGTGTATTCATGCAATTGCCGCTTGCCGGACAAAGTGTTCATGCCATTTTTGCTGATGATGCGTCCCCCTTGAGCATCAGTTCAAGTGCGCCTTTCTTTCAACACGAAATGGGGAATTTCTCACCAGCAAACGCCAATGAATGGATGCTTGAGAACCATCCTAGCATTGCTTACGATTCATGGATCACCATTGGAGCGAAAGATGCCGCTGCCGGATACCTCTGGCATGCAGGAGTAGATTTTGATCCGTTTTTATCAGGAAATACCTTGAACGTGGAAAACGGCGCTTGGTTTTTTCTGCCAGATGCCGAACAAACACTTCCAGACGATCAAGGATTGGTTTTGTTGATGCAACTAAGCACCACCGGTGTGGCAACGGGAACATTGAGTGCCCAAGGTTGGAATGAAGACCACAGCACCTGGCAAGCTCGAGGGTTGACCTTTAGCACAGATGTTCTTGCCGCTTTTGGCTGTACAGATGAGGACGCACTGAACTTCGATTTCACGGCTGATTTCGACGATGGATCTTGCGAATTTGAAATTGGAGTAGGCGTGGTGGAATCGCTGAACGGTGAAGACGCTAAATTGTGGAATGTATTCCCCAACCCAAGTACTCACGGTGCCTTTCAACTGGAAGCCCTTCAAGACAATGAACTAGGAAAAATTGAGGTGGCCATTTTTGATGCTGGTGGTAAGAAGGTGTTCTTTCAAGATTACTCGAGAGATGATCTCCTCAATGGAAAAATCATCAACGTGCGATCGAACTTATCAGCAGGAATCTACTCTGTGAATATCCTCCAAGGCAAAACCTTTGAAGTGGTTCAATTGCTGGTTCAGTAAAAACGAAACCCAAGGCATAAAGCCTGAAGAAATTCGAAGCGTGCGGACATTCATTTGTTCGTGCGCTTTTTTGTTTTTAAGTACTTCTGAAAAAATGTACTTTGCTCCAAAATTCTGATTTCCATGAAATTGCTTGTTTTTCTCCTGGGTGCATTCTTTGTTTTGTCGATGCACGCTCAAGACTTTCCTTACAAAGGTTCAGCGTCTGACTCCCGTTTACCCGACTGGGTAAAAATGATGTATAGCGAAGAGCTAAATGCCTTCGAGCTGAAAGAAGCCTATGAGACGTATTACCAAGAGCACGATTTTGAGAAAAACATCCACACCCAAAATTACAAGCGTTTCATTGCACAAAACAGGACCTTCATCCAGGCCGATGGAAGCATCGAAAAACCCATGCTTCGCAATGAAGATTTTGTTTTTGAAGCCGAAAGAGGTAACGACATTTGGCACTACGAAGGTCCGAACCACCACGTAGATAGCGATGGAACATTAACGGAAGGATTCAGACACAGCAACGTCTATTGTCATGATCGTTCTTCCCTGAATACCAACCTGCTCTTTTGTGGAACTGAGTCGGGCGGTGTTTACAAAACCACAGACGAAGGCCTGAACTGGTCGCACGTCACCAAAAACTACCCCATTGGTGCAGTGCATTCCATCGCCATCAAACCTAGCGACGATAATGTGGTGATTTTTAGTGCTGAAAACAACCTTTGGCGATCAGAAGACGGTGGCATTAGCTGGACCATTATTGGCAATACCGCGTTCAGCAACCAAAACATTCGCGCATGGGAAATCATGTTCAATCCGGAAGACAACGAGATGATCTATGCGGCTACTGATAAAGGTTTGTTTCGCAGTTTAGACGGTGGAGATAATTGGGTCGAGATCTTAGCAAACAATTGCGAAGCCGTGCGCACCCAACCAGGAAATCCCGCTGTGGTCTATGCCATTCACTATGAAAACGATTTGGGCTACGCGAAATTCTACAAAAGCAGCGATTATGGAGCAACCTTTACCTTGTTCGATAACGGTTGGTTTGATGCAAGCATGGGAGATATTGATATAGACGGAGGAAGGCTTGCTGTAACCGAGGCCGACCCCAATCGCATCTACGCTTTATTGGTGGGCTATGAGAACGCCGGTTCATCTGTAGTCACCAACGGCTGGGTAGGAACTTGGGTAAGCTATGATGCGGGAGAAACCTGGGAGTTTCCACACGAATTGATTGGTACGCCGTACACTGATGCTCACCCCAACCTCATGAACTTCTCAGCTGGAGATGGCGATTATACCCAGATTCATTACAACACCACCATGGCCGTTTCGCAATTGGATCCAGATAAAGTACTGATTGGTGGTTTGAACCTCTGGATAAGTAACGATGCCTGTGCTACTTACGAAGGTGTGGGAGGTTACATTGGTGGTATCGACTATTTCCACGTTGATCAACAAGAACTTAAAATCTATAAAACCAGCGAAAGCACAGAAGAAATTTGGTTGTCTAACGATGGCGGTATTCTGCACTCGAGTGATTTTATGAACTCGCACATCAACTTGAACAGGGGCATTCGGGCAGTGAACTTGTGGGGCTACGATCAAGGGTGGAACGAAGACATGATGGTGGGCGGTCGCTATCACAACGGCAACATGGCCTACCATGAGAATTACGAAGAAGGTGAGTTCTTGGCCTTAGGTGGAGGTGAAGCTCCTACGGGCTATGTGAACTATAACGACGAAAACGAGACCTTCTTTTCCGACATCAACGGCAAGCGTTTGCCGGAGGTTTATGATGGTATTCCAGAGAACATCCCCATGTCTATGGATCCCAACGAGAGCTATTGGAACAATGAAAGCTCTAGAGTGATGTTCGACAATACCTACTTCAACACCGCTTGGTTGGGGAAAGACAATGTGATCTACCGTTCAATTGATGGTGGAAGCTCCTATGCGCCAGTACACACCTTTGGTAACAATGCCAATCATGATGTGCTTTGGATTGAACAGAGCTACGCCAACCATGAGGTGTTTTACTTGCATCAAGCCCAAGGAAATACCTGCGCTTTGTGGAGAAGTGCAGATCATGGTGAAAGCTGGTTGGAAGTGAACTTACCACTCAATTTGCGTTACATGAACTTCACCACATCATCCAGCAATGAAAATGAAATTTGGGTGAGTTATTACGATGGAAATAACGGAAACAAGGTGTATCATTCTACCGATGCAGGTGCTAACTGGACCAACATCACCACTTCAAGTCTTGATGGACTTGCGCCCTGGGCCATTGCACATCAATATGGAACCGATGGCGGTGTTTATTTGGCCATGAGGAATGGACATGTGTTCTACCGCAACAACAGCATGAACGATTGGGAAAGCTACA